>CALQJH020000040.1 GCA_943330835.2 Candidatus Kuenenia stuttgartensis | reverse complement strand
TGAAGTGACGATTGCTTAAGATTATTCTTCTAAGAGAAAGGTTGGTTTGTTATGCTCCTTTTTTTCTCCGACAACCAATGCATAAATAAACATGTAGAAAGCTTATAGCGAATATGTTTGGACCAGGGTTCGATTCCCTGCAGCTCCACGTACAAAAATTGTAAGTAATTGATTACTAATTACTTACAATTTTAATTTTTTACCATTTTCCCACATTTAGCCCACATCTTTTCTTTTTCAAATTATTTTCTGAATTTTTTATAGATTAATAACGTTAATGTATAAACGAAATTGTAAATAAATCATCCAAAAGAAACAAGAACAAGATTTACTTTTTTCTTAACAATTTTAAAAGGAATGATACTAATGTGAAACAAGAAATTTTTCAACTAATTTGAATAATAAACAAATCGATGATTCTGCAACTAAAATGATTATTTAATAATTTTCAACTTACCTTCTTTAGGACCTTGAAATGCATCGCAATTCAAAAGAAAATTTTCCATCTCATCTATATTCTCACCGTGAATTGTAGCACTAAATTCATACGCCCTTAATAACATTCTTACATAAGCATCAGGCAGTCGTTGATTGGTGAATTTTTTCAAGGATATTATATAATCTTCTCGGAACACATTCGGTATGATAATTTTCGAAAGCCCTTGAGAAGACAACTCTGCATTCATCATCACTCTTGCTATCCTACCATTACCATCTAAAAATGGATGCACTTCACTTACCAGAAACATGATGTATGCTGCTTTAGAAAATGGATGTTGCAATAATTTATACCACTCAAAACCCTTTTTAAAAGTACCTGTTACCAATTGCCAATCAACAAACTCTGTATTGCCCGCTCGATTATTTATTGTTTTAAATACACCCGGCGTTTTGGATAATCTCGCACTAAGCAAAACTGCATGACGGTGTCTTAACAAGTTGATGAAATCTTCGGAGGTATCAGGCAGTAGCGACATTTCAGTTCTATCTGAAACAATTTGATAGGTTCCCAATATATCATGAGAATCCTCATCTCTTGTAGGCATAGGAGTTTCAGTCATGATAATTTCTTTTGCCTCGCTTACAGCAAATTCAGTTCCTTCAATATAATTAGAAAAATAGCCCTCAAAAAAAGCGAAATTCTGGTATGATTTTGTTGTCTTGTTTTTATCTATGTAATCCGGAAAAATACCCCCAGCTAAGGCTTCATATAAATTTTCAAATAACTCAATACGACTCTGATCGAATGGCGCACCCTCTACCCTTGCTTTTGCTACTGCAGATTTCAAATTTTTAGAAATCCCTGTTGATAGCATTGCACTTATTAAGCCATTCAACTTTATAAATTCTTTTTCCATTTCCAATGCTTTGGAAATTTCTTTCGATGTATTTCGAAGTTTATTTAGAGCATCTTCTCCTTTAACTTTTATGATAGTTTCCAATTTATGTTCAATCTCTTCTTGCGATAAACTTTTTGATTCCTCTCCTTGCTTTCGTGTTGATTGCATATTTTCCAAAAATGCTCTCGCATCATGCGACACACATAATTCTTCAAAAAATTTAATATCACTGTTTATTGGTCCTTTCCCTTTTAAAAAATGAATCGTAAGTCCTGGCAGTTTGACTTTTCCTGTGTATGAATAGGTAAGATAAATATGACCGCTTTGCGTAGGCTTAAATTCAAGTGCTGACCGATGACTTAATATCGCATCTGGATATTGGTTAGCAAGAATACGAAACCAGTTTCGCTTAATAATCATCGAAGGCTCATCGCTGAGTTTAGAGGTATAAATTCTTGGAGCTATTTTTTTTATTAACCCACTTTTTTCTAAAGAACTAATTTTAGCTGATTCACTTTTATTGGATGAACCAAAAATTAGTTCCTGCAGCCTTTCTGATGGATTTTTTCCCATTATCTATTTTTTAATACTCAATATTATAGAATTTTTCCGATTAAAATGAATTTAATGCGGAATTTTTCCGATTAAAATGAATTTTACATGCAAATAATAGTAAAATCAATTGAAATTGAAGAAAATTTTAGATTATAGCATTATCCATAACAAAACTGAATTTTGAGGTAATAAAAAATGGCAATAATTTAATTGGAATAATATTTCAATGTTAACTTGATGAATCTATAGTTAAAATAAAAAATCTGAACATTCTTAAAAAATATTATCAACATGAAACAACATTTAATTCTGATTTGTCTTTCCATAATAATCGGCTTAGTAATTTTAGGCAACGCCTACAAATACAAATTCACCTCTTCTGAAACAGTTTCTGTAACCGGATTATCCGAAAAAGATTTCACCAGCAACCTTATCGTTTGGGGTGGTTCTTTCAGCAGAAATGCAATGGAATTAAAAGACGCTTATACGGTTTTGAAAGTGGATTATCAGTTGAAGTAAGTATATTGATTCATTAAAATAGAAAAAGATAAAAATAATAATGATTCCAACTTATACTTTTGGTTCTAAAAAAACATGATTATCCCAATACTTCTTGCAACTTGCATACAAAGCCAAATCCATAGCGCTTATTGGAATTGGCATAGCCGGAGCTCCCGGGAATGCTGAAATAAACAACCACCCACTTTTTACTGGCTTTAGTATTAAAGTACAAACATTTGTAATTGGAAAAATGGGAACTTTGTAATGCAACAATTCTACATCTCGGGTCTTTTTTAAATAAATAACCCTTCTTTCATTTTCCGGAATATCCTGAATAGGTATAACAGCTTGCGTACCGATTCCATTTGGAAAATCAGAAAGTGGCACTTTACATTCAAGAATTGAATTGCCATTCATCCCTATTGTTTCATTATAAAAGTAGTGTTGAAATCGATCCAATAAGCTATTTATATTAGTTGCAAAGGCTACATTAAATTTAGAACCAACCAAGGACAATTCAATGTCAATATCCTTTTGAGTATATCCTTCATTTATGAGAGTAGTACACACTTCAGGAGCTGCACTTTCAAAATGCCTCAGCATGTGAAACTCCGATTTAAGATTAAATTGTATGGATTTAATATCAATCATGAATTAATAGTATTTATGCAAACTAAGACAAATTGAATAAAACATATTGCGTCTTAACATAACAATAAGTGGCATATCATAGTGCATCGTATTTGGGAAGTCATTGAAATATGCATCTATGTGACTGAAAGGGTTCTTCAAATAAAAGCCATTTTGACTTATTCTAGGAATTCACTTAAATTTAGAAAAAATAATTGGCAATTTTAATCAGCATTGATGCTGAAAATCCGCCACAATGCTAAGCCGCGGACCGTTACAGGCAAGCTTAAAAAAAAATTCATGTCGTTTAAAAACTCATCTAAAAATATACCTGATAAAAATTGTCTTTAAAAATTTAAAATACATTCTTAATGAAAAGAACAATTCGCTTCGTCGTTATTCCAAAACTTGCACACCTATGGTTTGATGAGGTACATAAAGGTGCTCAGGCCCAGGCTGAAATCCTAAGCCGTGAACTTGATGTAAACATTCTGGTTGAATATATGCCTCCACCGGTTGCCGATCTTGCAACGCAGAAATCAATTTTAGAACAAGCATTTATTAGTCAGCCACAAGGCATCGCATTAGATCCGGTGGACTCCATTAATAATATGGATGTGATTAGCAAGTTAAAAAAACAAGGCATTCCGCTCGTTCTTTTTGATTCTTTGTCCTCCGACAATAACATTACCAGCATCGGGACCAATTTTGCTCACCAAGGGATAATAGCCGCAAATCAATTGCTCAAATTAATTAACTATACCGGAAAAGTGGCTATAATGCAGGGATATCCAACGGCGCCCAATCACAAAGAAAGATATGAAGCGCAAATAAGTGTATTGAAAAATCATCCGAATGTAACCATTATTGATGGAGGCATTGATAATGACGATATTGAAACAGCCTATCAACAAGCAACTGCTGTTATATCATCCACTCCTGATCTAAGTGGTTATTTATGTTGTGATGCATCAGGTCCAATCGGAATAGCAAGGGCTATCAAAGCTGCAGGTAAAAAAGGTGAAATAAAAATAGTTGCTATGGACGGAATAAAGCCTATCCTGATTGCCATTAAAGATGGTGTTATAAACTCCTCAGCTGCAAGCAATCCTAAAATGCAAGGATCCATGTCAATCCTGATGCTGTGGCAGGCATTTTTGGGCATTTGCACACCTCGCATAATTGATACCGGGGTGGAATTAATTACACAGGAAAATATTGACAGGTATTTGGCTGAAGCAGATTAATTAAATTATTTAGGCACTCGAAAAATGGAATTAACAGACGAATAACAAATTAATTCAACCCCATTCCGAACAAGAATGCCAGCCTATAAAAGCTGTATAGCAAAAGTGACGGTTAAGTACTTCGTATCTACTTTAGTGGTGAAAATCGGATCACATTCCTACGACTGAATACGCCATAATATTTTTTAAAGAAAGGAATGTCTATTTAAAAAATCATACCACATAAAATCAAGCTGGAATTTGCTCCAGGAGTGACTCCATCGAAATGGCATTGTGTGAATCTTCATAAATGCATTCCCCATCAACTATTAAAAGTACCTGAGGAGATTGATGATGAACATGGTACACTTCTGCAACCAAATCAGAGATAGGACGATATTGCAGTAAATCAAGATAGTGAAAATCAATATCTTGAGGAATTTCACTTCTTTCCAAACGATTTTTAGCCATCACGCTGATGCTACATCTGGTACTATGCTTAAAAATAATCTGAGGCTTTTCGAATGATTCCTTACGAAGAGATTCTAGCTGATCAACAGCAACTATTTCAATCCATTCCATTATACAATCGTATGAATTGATTTTTTAGAAACATTCACTTGTGAAGGACAACCTGTTTTTCTGCCATAATAACAACTTGAAAATACAGAAGCGCCCAACAAGATGATAACCGAATGAAGAAATATCTTTTTCATATAAAAATTATTTTATTATAAACAAATATACAGATTCTAAGGAAATTAATGAATAGTCCATCTTTCAAATTATGGATAATTATTCCCAATTAACTATATTGCACATTGTTATCTTATTGCATAATTTTCGATTAAACCACAGCTTCCCTCATGCTAGAATTATCTCGTCCAATCGCTTTTATTGATTTAGAAACTACAGGCGTAAACCTTTCATCAGACAGAGTGGTAGAAATTGCCATTATAAAAGTAATGCCTGATAATAGTCGAGTTGTTAAAAGGAAAATCATCAACCCAGAAATGGCTATTCCAAAACAATCAAGCGACATCCATGGAATTACTGATGACATGGTTAAAGATGCTCCTACTTTTAAACAAGCGGGAAATGAAATCAAACAGTTTCTTGAAAATTGTGATTTGGGTGGCTATAACAGCAACAGGTTTGATATTCCAATGCTTATGGAAGAATTTTTGAGAGCCGGTATGGATGTTGATTTAAGTGACAGAAGGATGATTGATGTTCAGCATATTTTTTATTCGATGGAACCAAGAACACTCACCGCTGCTTATAAATTCTATTGCCAAAAAGACCTCATCAATGCGCATAGTGCGGAAGCTGATATCAGCGCCACAATTGATGTACTCATGTCTCAAATTGACCGTTATGAAAAACTCGGTAAATCAGTAGACACTATTCTATCCGTTATTGGAGAAGAGAAAGTTGTCGATTATGCAAGACGGTTTTCTTTTGATGAAAAGGGCGTAGAAGTTTTTAATTTTGGAAAATTCAAAGGCCGTTCTGTAAGCCAGGTATTAAAATCTGAGCCGCAATATTATGATTGGATGATGAGAGGAGACTTTCCGCTACACACCAAGCAAAAATTAACAGAAATTATGAATCGCTCTTATTTAAAGTAATAATTGATGTGAATTAAAATAAATCTTATTAAAATACGTTCATGCGAATGTTAGTTAAGAAATTTATTATTAATTTAGTCGAAATAAAATTGTTGGTTGGAAAAAATTGTTATCATACCTACTTATAATGAGAAAGAGAATATCGAGGCTATTATTAGCACCGTAATAAATCTTAATCAACAATTCCACATTATCATCATTGATGATGGATCTCCTGATGGAACAGCAAATATTGTAAGATCCTTATTTCCCAGATATCCTGGACAGCTTTTTTTAGAAGAAAGAAAAGGCAAATTAGGTTTGGGTACAGCTTATATCCATGGATTCAAATGGTGTTTAGAAAGAGGTTATCAATACATCTTTGAAATGGATGCTGATTTTTCTCACAATCCAAAAGATTTAACCAGACTACACGAAGCTTGTGTAAATGGAGCTGGTGTTGCTGTTGGTTCAAGATATGTAAAAAATGGCGGTGTCGAAAATTGGCCGGCCAATAGAATCGCACTTTCAAGAGGAGCTTCCTTCTATACTCAAATCATTACCTGGATGCCTGTAAAAGATCCTACTGCAGGATTTGTATGCTATCGTAGAGAAGTACTTGAAAAAATAAATCTACATAATATCAGATTTATCGGATATGCCTTCCAGATAGAAATGAAATTTACAGCCTGGAAATTAGGATTTAAAATAGCAGAAGTTCCCATTATTTTTATTGATAGAAAATTAGGCGACAGCAAAATGAATAAAGGCATTATAAAGGAAGGAATTCTTGGTGTACTTCAGTTAAAAATGATGAGCATGAAAAGGAATTACCTGAAAGTAGTTTCTAATTAATATTTCAAAAGTTTGAAGTTTATCGGTTTAATATTCAAAAAGATAGCCCCAAAGGCGCTAAGGCGCAAGGACAAATCAATCAAGCCTTCTGGTGTTTAACTCGTTAGTTAAAAAGCTAACCAATCAACCAAAAACAAACCAACCAACTACCCTTTAAAAGCAGGATGAAACTGGTGTAGCGTTGACCTCAAATAATCTCTGTCTAAATGGGTGTAAATTTCAGTTGTAGTAATACTTTCATGACCCAGCATTTCCTGAACGGCTCTTAAATCAGCACCTCCTTCAACTAAATGTGTAGCAAAGGAATGTCTGAAAGTGTGAGGAGACACGTTCTTTTGTATTCCTGCTTTTTTTACCAATGATTTCAGTATTAAAAAAATCATCACTCTGGTAAGGCCCTTTCCTCTCCTATTTAAAAATAAGAAATCCTCCTGTCCTTTTACTATTCCGATTTTATTGCGGGTTGAATTTCTATAAATATTGATGTGTTTAATTGCATCGGAACCAATTGGAACCAACCTTTGTTTATCCCCTTTCCCTATTACTTTTACAAATCCCACATCAAGATACAAACTGCTTATTTTAAGATTAACGACTTCGCTTACACGCAGCCCACAACTATACATGGTTTCGAAAATAGCTTTATTGCGAACACCTTCCGGTAAACTTAAATCGATTGCTGCAATTATTTTTTCAATCTCTTCAAAAGCCAATGTATCTGGCAACAATCTTTTCAATTTTGGAGCCTCCAACAAAACAGTAGGATCTTTCTCAGAAATCTGCTCAAGTAAACAATATTTATAAAAACTTTTCAAGCCAGAAATAATTCTTGCTTGCGAGGTTGCCGTCATTCCTAAATCGTGAATCCAAATGATAAATTTCTCTAGATCTTTCAGGTCAATATCTGAAGGGTTTTTCTTTTCTTCTTTTATAATCAAATAAGCAGTGAACTTGTCAATATCATGCAAATAAGATTGTACAGAATTATCTGCCAGAGATTTCTCCAATTGCAACCAGGCCTTAAAGCCTTTTTTATACGGATCCCACATAAATTATTGACATCTTGATGAATAAATGATTGTACAATTTAATTAAACATTATTTTCGCGCAGTATTTTTTTATTACTAACTATCAATAACATTCATGCTTCCTGTAAATTTCAGATCTTTTAAACGAAAATTATCTATTTATAGAAAATCATTCCGTCAATTTCTGAACAAGTCTGAAAAGACCCCTCCAAGAGGAATAGACAAAATTACTCCTGTCATTGAAAAAGAAGTTTGGAAGGATATCGATTGTTTGAGCTGCGCCAATTGTTGCAAGAAAATGACGCCCACTTTTACTACTCAGGATCTGAAAAGAATATCTGCTCATTTCAAACAAACGCCTGAAGAATTCAGAAAAAAATGGCTAAAAAAAGACAGCAATAAAGATTTGGTTAATAAAACACAACCTTGTCAATTTTTGAATTTGAAAGATAACAAGTGTTCCATTTATGCTATAAGACCCGTTGACTGCTCCGGCTTCCCTCATTTATCAAAAAAGAAATGGACAGAATATGCCCATGTTCACAAACAAAATATCGACTACTGCCCTGCAACTTTTAAAATGGTGGAGAAAATGGTGGAGAGATTTGGGGGTTAGGTGAGGGTTGAATGATTGTTGAAAGAGGTTGAAAGTGGTTGAATAGTTACTAAGTTGATTGGGGGATTACAAATAAATATCTTCTATAAGAAAAAAGGATAATGCTGGTTTAAGTACAATAGCGAGTACATCGAATTGAATTCTTTCCCATTGTGGATGTAGGTGCACATAACATTCGGCTGCACTGATTAAAAACTTTATTTTACTAATGGATACCTCATCTTCGGGATAGCCATAATGATCAGTAGTTTTTGTTTTGACTTCAATAAAATGCAAGACTTCATTTTTCTTCGCTATAATATCCACTTCCCAATTGCCCTGTCTCCAATTATGATGCAGGATTTCATAAGATTTTTCCTGAAAATATTTAACTGCCAGGCTTTCGCCAAGCTTTCCAACTGTAATATGTTTAGCCATCTTTAAAAGTAAAAAGAAAGATTATTCACAGCATGAGGATAAAAGCAACTAAAAGAAAGAAAAAACATGTACTTAATTGCCTATTTTCGTGAAAAATTAGGATAAAGATGACTCCAAGTAAAAATAACCTTCTCATTGGAACAATATTAGTGGCTTTTGCTGCAATTCTTAAAGTGACTACATTCCCACATAGTATCAACCCCATTATTGCTATTTCTTTATTCAGTGGGGCTATTTTGAAAGAAAAAAAACTAGCGTTTGTTATGCCTTTATTAGCCATGTTCGTTTCAGACATCATGTTGGAGCTATTCAATATCGCACCGGGCTTTTATGGTATCGGACAAGTGGGCAACTACGCTTCTCTGTTATTAGTTACAGCACTTGGATTTGGAATGAAGAAAATTAATTCGATCAATGTTGTTGGTTATTCTATTGCCTCTTCCCTTTTATTTTTTGTTTTGAGTAATACTAATTGCTTCTTATTTGACAATCTTAATAGTTATGGTACAGGATTCCAAGGTTGGGCAAATTGTCTTGTTGCAGGAATTCCTTTTGTAAAAAATGGCTTAGCGATAGATTTGTGTTTTAGCTCAATTTTATTTGGCAGCTATTCTCTTTTTTTCAAGA
Source organism: Candidatus Kuenenia stuttgartensis (assembly GCA_943330835.2). The sequence goes on along the minus strand of CALQJH020000040.1, from coordinate 598 downwards.
AGTCTGTTGCAACACAAGCGCTTCCTCAATAATTGTAGGCAATAAAATTCCAATGCTTTATAACACGGAGTTTTTGTTCTGCATTGCAGTAAATTATTAATTATAAATTTTCGTACGCTTCATCAACCTGCAAATGTTTCCCATCTGCAGCGCCAGTGGCTAATTCATCGCACCTGTTGTTATAAGGATTATCTGCATGCCCTTTCACCCAAATCATTTTGATGTTAAAATCTTTGGAGAGGGTAAAATATTCTTTCCACAAATCACTATTCTTTTTTCCCCCTTTAAAATTAGTTTTGATCCAGGTATTCAACCAGCCTTTTTCAATGGCATTAACTACATACTGGCTATCAGAATATATCCTAATGGGAATTTCATTTTTTGTCAACGCTTTTAATCCTGCAATTACAGCCATCAATTCCATCCTGTTATTTGTAGTTAATCGAAACCCCTGAGACAATTCTTTATGGTGACCGTTATACATTAATATTGCGCCAAATCCACCTGGTCCTGGATTCCCGCGTGATGAGCCGTCTGTGTATATTGTTATCATTTTTATTGGTGGAAAATTGTTGAAAAGGGTTGAAAATTGTTGAAG
>CALQJH020000039.1 GCA_943330835.2 Candidatus Kuenenia stuttgartensis | reverse complement strand
GAAAACTGTATTTTTTAATTTTTAGCATTTTAATATCCCGGGTTTTGTTGAATGACAATATTGGTATTGTTATCAATTTCTCTTTGAGGTATTGGTAATAGCAAATGAGCTTCATTTACCTGGGCCAATAAATTTGCTAAAATAATTGCAGGCGTGTAACCATTGTAATGATTACCTCCATATTTATTATACATGTATATAAAATGAGTTTTTAATGTATTCTCTGCAAAGTTTGGACTTAAGGTTACATTGAATCTTATTAAATCAAACCAACGTTGATTTTCAAATGCAAATTCAAATCTTCTTTCATTACTCAAGTCTTGATTAAATTTTGCTATATTGATTGGGGTAACTGGTGATAATGCTACCCTACTTCTGATTTGATTTATCAACTGTACACTTGATGGTGTATAACCCTGAGCCTCAGCCAACATCAACAAAACATCTGCATACCTGATCACAGGCCAGTCATTTTCGCCATCGTCCTGATAGACCAGTGGACTTGTAAGATAAGTTTTATTAAACAGTATGAATTTGTTGTTATAGGCTTTAGGATTATTTCTTTTTCCATTTGGATTAGTTGAAGGAGGAGGTGATGGAGTCCAATAAAATACAGGTCTTAGAGTGTCAGTATCATAATGTTTAATATTAAAAGTTCTTCTGGGATCATTGGGATCGTAAGAGTTTGTCCTTAAACTATCAAAATAATAAGAAGTATTCGGGGGTGATACGATATAATTCTTTTGAATAGTATCTAATTCATAAGAAGGATAACCATAGCCATCTCCATCCCCGTTAACAATATAGTTACCACTACTTGAAGGTGCAAAAATGTTGCAGAAGGGTGAGCCCAATCCTACTTTACCAGACTTGTATCTTACAGCAAACAGAATTTCTGAATTCATTTCATTTGTGATTGAAAAAACATCAGTGTAACTCGTTTGTAATCTGTAGCCGCTGTTGGAAATAATATCTTGCAATAATGCAGTTGCCTGTGCCTTTTGATTTAAGGTTAGATAAACTTTTGCCAATAAAGCTTTTGCGGACCATGAATTTGCTCTTCCCAAATTACTCGGATTGATTGCTGTGAATGATGCCTGATCGCCATAATCTTTTGCATTATTCAAATCCGCGATAATTAATTTGTAAATATCAGCAACAGATGAACGATTAATCATTTTAGATTCAGCAGGAGTTACCGGTCTGTCAATTAAAAATACACCTCCATACAATCTTACTAAATTGAAATAATGATATGCTCTGATAAAACTTGCCTGTGCAGCAATTCTTTTTCTATCAGCTGAAGTTACTGGTAGATTTACTGAATCATATTTTAAATTACCATTTAAGGAATCGTATTTAACAGCAAGATTTGACAATATTTTATTGGTATTGTAAATGTTATAATAACTGCTAAGCCAATAGTTATATACTCTTTCGTGATAAGTATTAGGAGCTAACAAATCTAAATCCGACAATTCACGGTTAGGGATGCTTCCACTAGTAGGATTTCCCATAATGGCATTATCGCTTCTCAACTCCGTAAGACTCCATTCTTCAAACATTGGTTTTTGCATGCCATTATAACAACCAACAAGCGCAGCATCAAATTCGGATACATTTCTATAATAAACATTATCATACAAATTAGATGTAGGATACTGATCAATGTTTTTCTTGCAGCTTGATGCTACAAGAACAATCATGAAGATGAAAAATAAATTTTTTATTTGCATTATATCTATTTTTAAAAGTTAGTTTAAATTAAAAATTTACATCTACCCCAAAAACAAAAGTTTGTGGAATGGGAAAAGCGCCTCTTTGATATCCGCCCAATAATGAAGAAGCATAAGGCCCTGATGTGAGTCTCGCTTCAGGATTGATGCCTCTATACCCTTTTGCTGAATGAAAAAACAAATTCTGCACCGTCATATACAATCGCAACCCATTCAACTTAATTGCTTTTAATTTATCATCTTTAATCTTGTATCCCAATGTAATTTCACGAAGTGTATAATAAGACGCGTCTTCAATTACATAATCAGTAAGCATCCAGTTAAAGCCATTCTTATTGTAAGTTGGCGTTTGTCCGTCACCGGGATTTGCAGGAGAAATCCAGCGATTTTCATTATAGGATCTTACCAACTTTTTCGTCTCATCATAATTAGGATCGCCATTAATCAATTTACCCCCTTGAGACCCTTGGAAGGTAAAAGCGAAATCAAAATTCTTATAGGAGAAGGTATTGGTCATGCCCCATGTAAAATCAGGATAAGGAGAACCTAACAAAGTCCTATCATTGTTATTAATAATGCCATCATGATTAACATCAACAATTTTTAATTGTCCGGGATTAAAAGCGTCTCTGAAAGAACTAGATAATCCTGCAGCTTTTGCAGCATCTATTTCTTGTTGAGAAATCCATATTCCATCAGTTTTAAATCCATAATATTGAATCAATGGACCACCTACAATATTTTTATACAATTCATTTCTTTCTCCTTCATATAATAAAAACGCTTCGCTACCTAATTCCAAAATCTTATTTTGGTTATGAGAAATATTAGCAGCAGTTGTCCATCTAAAATCAGCAGTGTTAATATTATTTGTATTCAATTGCAATTCTATCCCCGTATTTTTAAGACTGCCGATATTATTCCAGCTTAATGGAACACCTGTGAAAGCCATTGCAGATTGTTGCAGCAACAAGCGGTCTGTTTTAGATTGGTAGTAGTCGATAGTTATGCCAATTTTATTTTTCAGGATAGAAAGATCTAATCCGAAATTAGCTTGATAGGTTCTTTCCCAGGTAATATCAGGATTAGAGCGAATGGTAGGAGAAGTCGCCTGACCAGAAATGGTCGTTCCATTCCCACCTCCAATGGAATAATTAGCTGGATACAATAAATCAAGAAAGCCGTAATCTAATATTCTGTTATTCCCGGAAACTCCATAACTGGCTCTCCATTTAATTCTGGAAATTCCTTTAACCCTACTCATGAACTTTTCTTTATCCATTGCCCAGCCTAAAGAAATGGAAGGGAAAGTGCCCCATTTTTTACCGGGTCCAAAATAAGAGCTCCCATCAGTTCTGAAACTTGCGGTTAATAAATATTTACTTTGATAAGAATAATTTACTCTTCCTAAATACGAAACCAGTCCTATCCTATTTGTGGAGCCAATAGTTAAAGACTTATCAATCACTGTAGCATTGTTAAGTGTTCTGATATTATCATTTGGGAAATCGAGTCCTGTAACTTGGTTCTTTTCTACTTTAGTTGTTTGCGTTGTAAAACCAAGAAGTGCTACAAAAGAATGGTCTTTGATTGATTTGGTATAATTAACTGTTTCTTCGGCCAATATATCGATGCTTGAATTATTAGTAAACACCCCCTTGCTAACTGTCCCGTCTCTTTCAGCATTACGATTAGCCCAGTTCAATCCATTGGTATAGTTGATATTGGTAGTAACCAAAGATTTGAAATCTACTCCTTTCATCAATTTGTATGAAAACTCTGCAGAAGCCTGAAGTCGATAATTTTTTAAATAAATTGACGTATTATTTAAAATTGATGTCGGAGAATTTGTACTTGAGGAAAAAGGATCAGCACCATTATAAGAACTATCAGTTCCATCCGGCATCAATCCCTGATAAAATAAATTATTAAAATGACGAGGCTGCGCATAATCACCTGCCTGAAGATTAGACCATTGTGGATTTTGATGAACTAAATTAATAGTTGAATCGTTATGGTACACCGGCATAAAACTTGGATACCTTACGAATGTTGTGTAATTAACCGATGGGGATTCTCTCTTATCAAAAGATGGGCTAATATTTAAAACTAATTTTAGTTTTTTGGATAAATTAAAATCCAATTTTGACCGAAAATTAATTTTATCATATTGACTATTTTGCATCATAGCCTGGTCTTTCTGATAACCACCTGACAAATAATATTTAAAATCAGATTTCCCACCTGAAGCACTCAATTGAATATTTTGAAAAAGACCTGTTCGTAAAGCCTGACTTTGCCAATCAACACCTTTACCTCCTAATAGTCCATTTTCCACTATGTATGCTGCTCTTTCATTACTGGTCGCATCCACAGCTGTACCTAATGGATCCATAGATTGCAATTGTTTTTCGTAAAATAACTTGTTAACATACTCAGAGGTCGTCATTACATCATATCTTTTATAATCATTTTTGACGCCCAGAGAATACTTAAAATTGTATTTAACCTTATCCGCTTTTCCTGATTTCGTTGTAATTAAAATCACACCGCTTGCACCTCTTGATCCATAGATAGCAGCAGAAGCAGCATCTTTCAATATTTCAACTGATTCCACATCGGCCATATTTACATATGCTAATCCATCAGCAGTAGGTTGTCCATCCACAACCACTAAAGGTTCGGCCCCTGCATAAATAGAACTCACTCCTCTTATAGAAACTTTTGGTGCAGCTCCAGCTTCAGATGATAAATTCTGGATATCTACACCTGCGACTTTTCCTTGTAAAGCCTGGTCTAATCTTGAAACCGGGGCTTCATCAAGTTTGTCATTTTTATATTTTGTAATAGAACCCGTAACATCTGATCTTTTCTGTGTACCATAACCCACTACAACAACCTCAGCATTATCAGTGGCAGCAGCAACAAGAGCAATATTTACTGAAAGTTCATCCTTTCCTACTGAGACTACCTGTGAAGCATACCCGATGCACGAAACAATCAAAGTGACTTTGGAGGACTTCACACTTATAGAAAATGTTCCGTCTTTTTTTGTTGTAGCTCCTGTCTTTGATTTTTCCAGCAAAATATTAACCCCTTCGATTGGCTGTTTTGTAGCTTTATCAAAAACCCTTCCAGTGATTTCTCTTTTCTGAGCAGCAGTAAATGTTACAATAAATATGGTAAGGATAAAAGCAATCGATATTTTTTTCATACAATTTTTATTGTTTTTCTTTAGTCTATTAATGATAATAAATGAGCTATTGATTCGTCAGCATTTTTTGCATTGATGCTGTATATACAATCTTTGCATGATTTGCATCCATACTTATAATACCCTTGAGCCAAAAGTGGCGTTCCATTGCTGGCGAATTCAAAAGGTTTTATTTGTTGACCAAGCCATTCTTTTTCTTTTCCGAGATATGGCTTCAATACTTCAAATCCTTTTCTGATAGAGCGACCAGTTGATGAGGTGTAATTCCACATATCTATTCCTACTGCATCAGACATCTGCGCAATCATGAATAAAGGCTCGATAATAAAAGCGGAATAATGCAAAGAAATGGTCCTTTCCATTTCAGCGGGAAAAAAACCAGATGTATCCATTTGCATTTCCAATCTGCTTTGAATACTTTTTACCGTACTCTTTGCTATTTCAGTATTATGCGTAAACAATGCATAAGACAATTTTTGAGCATCATACCAGATCCCATGATTATTTTTCGCATTCATTTCTTCAATACCATTTTTACTTGTAGTAAACCATTGTAAAAAATCAGCAAACCATTTCTCCATATTCTCCTGGTCTTTTTTTGTCCATGATGGATCTGATTTTATCAACCCAATTCCATCAATCACTTTAATAAATTCCCTACATTCAATGATACCTATTCCTCTACCATCATTTTTCCCTTTGATGGCTTGTGCAAAATTAAAGTTGGGATTCATTCTTGTTGCTGGATCTAAAAACCAGGCTCTTAACTGTGCGATTGCTTTTTGGGAATACTTTTTGTCCTCTGAAAAATAATAAGCAAGAGACAATTGATCAACTGCTTTCATCATTTCATTGATGTTCACTTTATCCTTATAGGTTTCTACTTCAGGATTAATTTGTCCGTCTTTTCTGATATACGGCAGGCCATCAGCCTTATCGGGATCAGGCCAAAAGTATAAAGCCAGGCTCATGTAATCATGCATATCACCACTTGGAGGAGTTTGCTTTTTATCCATAACCGTATAGATCATGTTTTTTGCCAGCATTTTATCTGCATTCTCTAAAAGATGTTTATACGAAGATTGCAGATTTTTATCCCCTGATTTTAATTTGGATTTATTAATGGAAAGTGCATTTTTATCCATTGCAAATACAGACAACTCTTTCGATTGCGCAAATAACCCAAATGAAGAACACAATAGTAGAAAAAAACAACTGATCCGAATTCCTTTTATTAACATAAATAACTTTATTTAATGATAGTGATTAATTTACTCTTCTTCATTTTCTTTCCTTTATAAATGACCACATAATTACCTGAAGCAATATTATTCACCTCTATTTTCGCAGAGGTAAATCCATTGTTTACAAAAATATTTTTACGCATCATAAATTGTCCTTTAATGCTGTATAATAATATATCAGACAAATCAGCTTCAGGTGAAAATACTTTCACATTAATTGCCCCATTGGAATAGTATACATTAAAAATCTGCTGAGTCATATCTTTTGGATAAACAGTCAACAGCCCGCTTGTATATGTAAATGAATAATTTGCAGCTTGAGCTCCATCTGGAGTAACTCCATAAACACCTGGTGTAGAAAGTCTGCTGGCAATGGTATTTGCAAAAGGCAATACTGTTAATACAGTTTCATTTTCTCCTGGAGCAAAACCTGAATAAATAAATCTGAAATTAGGATTATCATCGCCCTCAAACCTTACCGTATCCGCTACTTTAATGTTAAGCAATCTCTTAATTACAGTTAATGTCCTAGTTATGCTTGCTGCAGGATAAGTACCGTCACTTGCCTGAAATGCTGTTATATCAGTAGTTCCAACCCCAACAATATGAAGCACTCCAGTTAAACTGTCTACAGTCGCTACTAAAGTATCGCTACTCACATATTTAATAGGCATTGAATTTAAATTTGCGTAAGGGTTACTTGTATCCGCTTTCGCTTTAATGGTATCACGGTCTCCATAAGTTATAACTGGAATTGGAGCAAATTCAAACCCATAAACAATCAAATTCGCAGGAATAAAATTGATGTTGTAATTAGCTGCAGTTGCAGTCAAAATTGTAATTGGATATGCTCCTTTAGGAGAAGATTGCGATGCGGTGGTTGCAACTACAATCGGAGCATATAATATTGATTCATTCTCCCCATTTACAAATCCGCTATACGTAACAGTTAGTGGAGGATTGGCATCGCCCTGTATTTTTGATTTGTCATCCGCAGTTATAGTTAGATCAGCTTTGTCGACAATAAGCACTCTGGTAATACTTGAATCCGCATACACACCATCGCTTAATTGTGAGGCAGTTATATTGGTAGCCCCTACTCCAACAATATGTATAACACCTGTTGTTGAAACAGTTGCTACAAGAGGATCAGAGCTGGAAAATACAATTGGCTGAATGGTATTTTTACTGAAAGTGCTAGTAACAAAATCATTATCCCCATATGTTTTATGAACAAATGGATTAAACACAAATCTTGCATCTGAATTACTATGAATCGTATACAAACCCAAAGAAGAAACCGTAGCAGATGCGCTATTAGTTGCACTATCTGGAGTACCAAACTGAGCGCCCCAAACATTACTTATATTTTTTGTAATACCAATTACAGCATTATTTGATGAAGAAAACAATGGACCTTCAATAGACTCCTCCCAATTCATTTTAATGTCAATATTACCAGTGCCGGAAACCCTATTCAACTTCCACACAGCATTTACGTAGGGCTGTAACTCCCTTGAAGTCAACAAGGTACCATTTAAAGCTCCATTTGCTGTAACCCCTTCAAACACAGCAGCAGTAAGAGTTGAAGAGCTAACAGGTTTCATACTTACCGGCAAATAATGAGTAGCACTTCCCACAGGGAAGAACTCATTATTATTTGCCCCATCAATTCTCAACACACCGATATTAAATCCATCATTTTGTGTAACAATATATTTTGATGCACTAAATGGAGCTCCCCCAATATCATTACCATTTTTAATTATGATGGTATCTGTTGGTCTGATTGAAAAAATACCTGAAGCCAGTGTTAATGTACTATCAATATTCTGAGATTTATTTGAAGTAACTGCCGCGTTGATCGTTATATTTCTTGCTGATGCAGGCGATACCAAACTGAATGGTTGTGCAGTTGCTCCATCAAAAATATAATCTGTAGAAGAAGTAAGTGACAATGAACCAACTCCGCCTATACTTCCATCAACACCATTTGCATTTGAGGTTTCGATAACAGGTATTGAGCCGGTTACATCAATGGAACTTACTACTGACTGCACTGAATCAGATATTGTAATCGTACTTGCTGAACTGCTTGAACCTATTACATAGCTTCCAGCAGGAATACCTGCACCTGTAACAATCATGCCTGTGGATATACCTGTTATGCTTGGTAATGTTAAAACATGACTTCCAACAGTTGAAGTAGTAACAGCAGATGAAACTGTTGCTGCTGCTTTTGTTTGTAGTGTACCCGTACCTGTGATAGTGCTGTTTTTAAGATTTAATTTTCCATGAACTACAGCATTTGATGTTCCATTAACAATAAGATTTGCATTCAATTCAACATTTGATTTGGCAGCAACAACCAATGAACCCAATGGAGTAAATACGCCAGTTCCACCAATGGTTTGAAGTGTATTACCTTTCATCAACAAAATTGAAGAAGTAAATCCTGATACTGCACCAAAGGTTCCGTTGTTTAAAATTGAACCTGATACCGGAGAAGTTCCGGAACCCTTCAAGTTAAACGTAGCACCTGTTTCTATGGTAAGATTATCTATATTATAAAAATCAGCTGCATTTACAGAAACGTTAGCTGCTATTTCAACATTTGAATAATTTCTTTTACTAAAGAACATTGAGGAATCTGAATAGCTATTAGGAACAGATGCTTCAAATCTGCAGGTATTACCTTGTTGCAATACGATGGGTATGATTGAAGACGAGGAAGCTCTGAAGAATGATTTCCCTCCTTTATAAACAAGTTTCGATCCATTTCTGAAAACTACTCCATAATTTACACCATTAGAAGATCCAAATGGATAATCCTTTACCTGAGTGTTGACATTACATACTGAACCATTTTCAAAAAACAAGGCTCCTCCTAAAACAGGATTCGTTTGTTCTACCCTACATGTTCCACCATTTAATGCAAACGCACCATATATTGTACCTGTGGCATTTGATGTAATTAATAACTTATGACCTGATGTTGATGACACAGAATCAGCAACATTAATTGTTAATGAACATCCTGAGTTAACAAGTAAGTCATCTGTTGAAGTAGCACTGTCACCTTTAATTGAAATTGAACTATTACCTGTAGTGATTCTCGACAAAGTAAGATTAGCTCCATTTCTTAAGATCAACTGACTCATTTTAGTTGACCCCGAGTAAGCAAATACATTTCCTGTTACTGGGGTCGCCCCTCCAACATTAGAACCATCTATAATTAAGATACCAGTTGAATCTCCTGATGGTCTTGCAACACCAGATCCATCAAGTATTGTATTCCATTTGCTCGTAGATGAAAAGCTTAAAGGCGTTTGAACAGAACCAGTACCTCCAACCCAGAAATAGGTAATCAATCCTGTTGTTGGTATTGCAACTACTGTTAATGTACCTGCGACAAAAGTGATATTATAATTTGCAGCGGTTGCAACTGAAACAGTAATTGGATAAATACCTGCCGGAGATAATTGTGTTGCAGAAGTATTTAAAACTTCAGGAATTAATAATACTGAACTGTTTTCTCCATTTACAAATCCACTATACGTTGCAGTGAGTAAAGGATTTGCAACGCCTTCATTTCTGGTGATATTATTTGCGGTTATAGTCAAATTGGCTTTATTGACAACAAATGCTCTTGTTACACTTGCAGCAGGATAAGTGCCATCAGTTGCCTGAGATGCTGTAATATCTGTTGTACCTGCTCCGACAATATGAATTAAACCAGCCGAAGAAATAGTAGCAACAGCCGTATTTGAACTTGTATATATTATGGACTGAGTTATATTCTGACTTGAGGCAGTGTTAGAAAAATCAGCATCACCATATGTTTTAGCTGGGATAG
>CALQJH020000038.1 GCA_943330835.2 Candidatus Kuenenia stuttgartensis | reverse complement strand
GCATGTTGTTTTCAATTCTTTGCTATCATAAAAATTATTCCCAAGAGGTGTTTCTTCCCAAACTAAAATCCCTAATTTATCGCACATCTCTATAACCGTAGGGTCTTGAGGATAATGGCTGACTCTTATAAAATTTCCACCCATCGCTTTTAATAATTCAATATCTCTGCGATTAAGGTCGTTATCTAAAGCGTTTCCTAATCCCATGTAATCTTGATGTCGAGCAGCACCAATTAATTTGAGATATTTACCATTTAAATAAAAACCAGAATCAGAACTAAATTTAAACCATCTGAATCCTAAAGGAGCATGCTGCATATCGAATTCAATAGGGCTTTTATCATCTGATAGAATTGAAGTTTGAACAGAATATAAATATGGATTTTCGGGTGACCATAAAATGGGGTTGTTGATTTTCTTTGATGATTGTTGAAAATTTGTTGTGGCGCCTGCATTTACTTTCATCTTTGATTTGATTTCTGTAATGAGATTACCATCATTGTCTAAAATATTTGAAAGCAAAACTAAATTCCTGTTTTCGTTGGATTGATTTGTAATAGCTCCTTTAATATTTACAATGGCTTCCTTGTTATTAACCATTGGTGCATCTACAAAAACGCCATTGGTACCAAAGTTCATTTGATCAAAATGTATTTTATTGGTGCTGATTAAATATACATCTCTGTATATACCACCAAACATGGTGTAATCACCAGAAATGGGCGGTAGATCTAATTTCTTACTATTATCAACTTTTACAGCGATGGTATTTTTTCCGGGAATGATTACATAGTCAGAAATATCGAAAGTAAAAGCAGTATATCCACCTTTATGCTGACCTACAAGTTTGCCATTTACATAAACATCTGCCTTTAAAAAAACACCTTCAAAATTGATGAAAAGTTGCTTGCCAGTATATTTTTTTGTCAAATTCAAGGACTTACAATACCAACTTACTCCTCTGTAATATTGTCTTGAAGTATAAGCGTCTATTGAATTCCATGTATGAGGAAGATTCACTTTTTGCCATGATAAATCATCGTAATCTAAATTTTCTACTACTGAAATATCTTCTCTAATAAACTTCCAGGAATCATTAATAGACTCTTTTTCAGATTGTGAAAAACTAAGTAAAGTATTTAGTAAAAGAATTATAGTAAGGAAATATTTTGTGTTCTTCATTCAGAATGATTTTTGGATTTTAAAATTAATGCTTTTAATAATTGCTACAAGAAAAATCAATAATTACAGGCATTTTGAGTTGATTTGTTTGAAATTGGAGTAGTTAGGATGTTGTAATGTTTAATTATATAGGTTACATCCTCCAACAAGTCCGAACTCCCTGTAATTATCACGACAAATAAAATCCTCAGCATTGCTGAGGATTTTGCGTTTAAATAAGTTGAAGAGATTTATGGTATATTTTTTTTTAAGATTCCGCAATAAGCATTAATATAGTTAAGTATAAAGTATGTTCTGTTGCTCAATAACATTATTCAATTGTAATAATAGGGTCATCTTTTAAGTACCCAAGTGAAACTAAAAACTTATCTGTTTCAATAATCGTTTTCTTGAAGTATTCTAAATTCTTGTGATTAAAAAACCCATGTCCTTGCCCTTCATACAATCTCAATTCACATTTACTATCTGCTTTTTCCATTACTTTTTTATAATACTCAGCTGTTTCTACTGGGATATGTTTATCATTAGTCCCCAGGAAAATAATAGTTGGTGGTGCTCCTTTTTTTATGTTATGTAGCGGAGAAAAATTTTTATAGTCATCTCCAATTTTTTCATAGCCATAACCGCCTGGGCCATTATCAATTACTGGGTTATAAAGTACTAATGCATTTGGAATACAACTTATGGACAAATCATCGGTTTTTTCAGAATAAGCATCTATTAAGGCTGTGGCTGCAGCAAGTTGACCACCAGATGAACCACCAGAAGCAATAATTTTTGATGTGTCTATTCTAAACAAAGTTGCATTGTTTCTGATAAATCTAATAGCTGTTTTTGCATCTTGAAGAGATTCAAAAGGAGTTGTATGGTTTTTGTTTTTTGTTCGGTAGTCAACCAGAAAACAAATAATGCCTCTTTGTGAAAAATACCTTGCATGATTTATGAATTGAGATTTATCACCACTACTCCATCCCCCTCCAAAAAAGAAAACCATAGCGGGATAACTTTTAGACGAATCAATAAGTTTAGGAGAATATAGTTCCAAGAATAATGTAGTGGTATCAATTTGCTTATATAGTATCTGTTCTTGTGCAGTGCAAATTGAAGAATAAAGGACAAAACTTATTATGAATACAATATTGATTTTCATCGCCCTGAGTTGATTTTTATTTAATGCTAATGATTACAGCAATTTTGGTTTACGGTAAAGAGTAATCTGATACATATTAGTTTATGTACAATGAATTATTTAAAAATGTTCAATTCTTCATCATAAATAGGACTTTGTATATTTAAGAAATGTAACACACTATGAAATACATGGCTCTGAGACAATAATATAATGTCCTTGACTTGTTTTGAACTATCAGATAGCCAAACTATAAAAGGAATCTCATATTGTTCTTTAGGTGCAATACTTAAAGGTAAACCATGCATGTATAGATTTTTTTCTCCTAAAGATTCTCCATGATCAGAAACAAAAATCATCGCACTATTATACGCTGTTAATTGTTTTAAATTATCAATTACCTTACTTAAAATATAGTCGGTATATACAATCGTATTATCATAAGCATTGATTAACTCGTTATGAGAACATTTCCCTAATTCAACACTATTACATACAGGTTTAAAAATTTCAAATTGAGGTGGATATTTCGTACTATAAGTAGGCCCATGACTGGTACTTGTGTGTAACACTATCAAAATTTTATTTTTTTTACTGGACAATATTTGGTCTTTCAATTCATTTAAAAGGATCTCATCATAATTACATCCTTCGCCTTTACAATTTTGCATTAAAGCATCCTTATTTTGATAGTTTTTGATATGAATTGGCGGCTCTCCCCAGTTTGTTGTTTTCCAAATAACCTCTACATTATTTCTATCTAAATAATTAGGTAAAATTTCATATAATTCATCTGTATTCTTATGCTCTAAAATAGATTTTACACCTGCTGATGTATATGTAGCAGAAGATGTCGCATCAAAATGAAATAAATGAGTTGTTTTAGATAGCAGTGGATTAGTGTTTTTGGGATATCCATATAAAGAAAAATTTTCTCTTCTTGCAGATTCGCCTATGACAAGAACTATAACAGATTTTGTGCTATCTTTTATGGTAGCATTTGGTAATAAAATTTCTTTTTCATTTTTTTTGTATTCATGAAAATAAAAAAGACATGTATTTACCGAATAACACCAAGGCATTGCAAGTCCTCCTAATTTTTTCGAATTTTTATCAATCCATAGCCAATTACTGGAATTAATAAATACTATAGTTGTAATAAATAATAAGGTAAGTGAAGAAGTGATTAAAAATTTCTTCAAAGAAACATTTGTTATTTTAACTCTAATGATGTAAATACTAGGGATAATGCCTAAAAGTATAATGTATAAAATTATTTTTAATGAAAAAAAACTACTAGACTCTCCATAATCAGTGTTGATTACATTGCCAATCATACTTTCGTCTACAATAATACTATACGTATTAATAAAGTAAACAGCAATCGCGTTGATAATAAAGAAGATGACCAATAAAAATTTACCGACAAGGCGTGAAAGAAAAAAGAATAGAAAAAAAACGAAAAAATTCGCAACAAACATCAGCATTATTAAACTGATAATAATAGTAATGCCGTTAAAGCTTTTATAATCAACATCATTGATAACAAAGTTGTAAAAAGGAATATGGAATAATAAAAAATTTATTAAACTCATCAATAAAACAAAATGAGTTATTTTCAAATCATTTTTTAACATAAACTACAATAATTTTATTCAGTGAAAAAACTAAACTGGCTAGCGATAGATAATATATTATCAAATTCTCATTTAGTATTTTATCGATTAAAAAAATACAACAAATCAAAAACAATAAAATAAAGAAGGGATAATATTTTTTATTATTAATCCAGCTTGAAAATTCATACTTATTGTTGATGAGAATACCTGTAAGACCAGATAGGTATCCAATAATACTTCCAACAATAACATCAAGTGGATAATGAGCTCCCACGCCTACTCTCGTAAACACAAGTATCATTCCTGAAATAATGATGAACATAATCCATGAAATTTTATATTTCATCTTATTGGGCATAAATGCAAACAAAAGAATGCTAAGTATTGTAAAAACAGTAATTGAATGTCCTGAGGGAAAACTAGTGTTCCCAGACAATGTTTTTCCAATGATAACAAAACTATGATTATCAAAAACTGCAGCAGGTCTTGGTACTGCAAATATTCTTTTAAGAACGATAGAAATTATTGCGGAAATAAACCAAGCTGAAATTAATGACTCCCATATTTTTGGAGCATACAAAATAAAAATGCTTAAAAATGATAAAAAAATTAATTCATCTCCAAACTGTGTGAGCGTGTAAATTGTTTTTGGGAATTGAGATAGTTTGGAATTAATCCAAAAAAAATAATTCTTTTGTATTTGAATATAATGGTCAACATTAATAGCGTCTTGATTGTAAAGAAATAATGCAATTATAATTAAAAGTAAAACGGGTAAAAAAAATAAAGATGGTTTAATTTTCGAATAATTAGTAATAACATTTTTGTTCAGGATGTTATTTTCAGACTGATTTTCTTTGATAAATTTATTAAGCATCTAATGGTTTTTCATACTTATGTACTATTCTGAAATGATTTTATAAAGTAAACTATCGCACAATTTTCCTTTTTTAAATAAATAGCTTTAATTGGAATTTGTTAAGGTAATTTCTTCATTTTAAAACAACTAAGGTACTATATTAAAACTAAGTTTATTTGAAGTGAATTGTTCTTTTTATGATTTTTTTATCATTTCTATGTTCACCATATAAATATGATTTTCCTTTACAGCAGCTCAAAGCACCTCAGGAATGATTGGTCTTAAAGTAGACATATTAATAATTTACGGAAATATATTTTCTATAATATTTTTTACAATAAATTCCGCATCATCGCTTATCCCAGGGATTACAGCTGATTTCCTTTTCCGTAACCAAGGAAGACCAATAAAATATAGTCCTTTGATTTCTGAAATTCCATTATGGTGTTTAGGCATTTTTATTTCATTGAGAACATCAAGTTTAAGGTAGCTAAAGTCAGCGCTAAATCCT
The DNA here is from genome assembly GCA_943330835.2 of Candidatus Kuenenia stuttgartensis. The sequence goes on along the minus strand of CALQJH020000038.1, from coordinate 4,825 downwards.
GTTGACCAAATGATTGACGTAATATTATTTTCCTTGAGATCGAGTATGGTAATGTTTGAAGCACAAGTGACATGCTCATCTGGAACATCATCCGGATCAATTTCAGGTAAAGATGCTGTAACTTTATTTTTTTTAATGTAATCGTCAATTAGTATTTTAACCTTCAAAGAAAATTCATCGGCGTATCTGACATGCGATGCAGCATTGGATTGTAAATTAATATAGTCTTCATCAGCATTTTCTACAGTTCCGAGTATCACCACTCCGTCTTTAGATAAGGATTGTAAACTGCATGTTTTTCCCCTTTCGCCCCAACCAGAAACCTGAGGATTTTTTATTTTAAATAAACTAAGATCAGCTATATCATCAGTATAGGTATCATAAAATCCTATTTCAAAAAGCCAGTCATAAATATCTCGGCCTCTGTATCTTCTGGGAATTCGGCCAACTTTTCCTGTGGAAAGGAAAACTTTTTTTGCTGCTCTCACTAAATCTTCAGCAATTTGAATTCCTGATTGTGCACTCCCTACTACAAGTACATTGCCATTTGGAAGTTGATTCGTGTTTTTATATTGACTTGTATGTAATTGTAAAATGTTTTTCGAAATGAGGTTAGCGAAATCAGGAATATGAATTGTATTCTGTCCACCTGAAGCTATTACAAGTTGTTTGCTAAGATATACCCTCTCCATATTATCTTCCAAAACGGTAACAAGAAATATATGTTGAATTTCATCTCTTTTCACTTCGACAACCTTACAGAATTCTTTAACAGGAAGTTTCCATTGTTTTGAATAGTGTTCAAGTGAAATGGCAAATTCATTTGCAAAGGCGAAGGCCTCTGGATCTTTAAAGTATGCTGGTTGTTCTGGAAGTAAATTTAATTTGTTTGCAGAGTTTAATTTAAAAGAATCCCAACGCTGAGAATGCCAGGTTTCACCTATTCTTTCTTGTTCTAATACAATGTGCTTGATACCGTTTTTAGTTAAATAATAGCTTATGCAAAGCCCTGCATGACCTGCTCCAATAACAATTACATCTATTGAAACATTAATCATAAAGAGTGGAATTCAGTATTATTAATCATATCAAATTAGTATTTGAAAATTAAGCAAAGTATGATAAACTATATTTTTAATCTTGAAAAAGTGATAATTTCTCACAAATGTTTGATATGAAATTACAGAACAAATCTACTTATAAATGATGGTAATTAAATATTGGAAATATGGGGAAGAGAATTCTACTGGAAAATTATTTACGTCAATTTCTTAGTTATTAATATCGAATTGTACAATCAGCGAACTAAAAAACCATGATAATACCTCCATATTTCAATGGCAAAATACCAGGCAGAGATTAAAGTGCCAAAGGCAAGTAATGCGGTAAACAATAAAGTGCCAAATGAATTTTGTCTGGAATATTTTTCTAGTTTTTGTATACGTAAGTTTTCTGAATTAAGTTGGATGCTTTTTTGAGTATAGCCACCATTATGTTCAAAAATAGCTCCATCAAGTGAAATGGTTAAGGGGTCTGTGCTGTTAATATATTTATCAATCAATAAATTGTGGTAAAGTAAATTAATTTCCCAATCTTTTAAATTAAATGCCATTCTGAGTTTTTCTGATATTTCTTCTTTTGTCGATCGATGTGATTCTTCAGAATAAAATTTTATTCCTTTAAAATGATTTTTATATGCTTCAATAAGTTCTTTAAGAATTAGGTCAAGTTCAATATTGTAATTATTTTTCATAATATTTTAATCTTCATTTTGAAAAGTAAAATCCATTTAGCATCATTTGGGTGTCTGATAAATCACCCAGCATTTTTTCTACAGGCAATGGAATTTTTTTTATTAGAATAGGTACGGCTATTATATTTTCAGCTTTAGCTAATGAGGGTTGTTCATAAATATCGATGATGTCTAATTTGTAGTTGTCTTTTAAATATTTCTCACAAAAAGCTTTAATGTTTAGTATAGCCCTCATTGATGCTGATGATTTTCCAGCTACAAATAATAATAAAACATTTTTATCTTCTTTCATTTGCTGTTGTTCTTATTTAAATATTACTTCAGTTTAATTTTTTAAACAATACTTTATTTTTCGAAATTTCCATTATGATTTATTTCTGGTAATTTGTTGTTTTTTTGTTGGGGTGAATATTTTTCGTTTGTAAAAAGTTCTAAATCAAGTGGATTTGTACTTAATCCATTTGATGAGATAATAAATTCTACTTCTTTTTTGGAGTTGCAAATGCCTCTCGATTTCATTATATACAAAGTTCTTCTTCTCGAATCAATTATGAATTTTTCCTGAATCATTATACAAGTATCTACCATAGATGAAATACCTTCATTGCTTTGAATTAATTCTAATGAAGTAATGGTTAGCGTTGCCGTTAATAATACTGTGATTTGTTCCATTTTTAAATAATCCACAAATCTAGTGAGCATGGTTCTTATATCGCTATTAATACTTTCAACCATTAAATTTGTAATAGGATCGAGAATGACAACAGTTGGATTAACTTCTTTAATCAGTTTTTTAATGGCAATAAAATGCAATTCAAGCGTATGTAATGTTGGCCTTGAATAGTAAAAATAAAGCTTTCCTGATTTTACAAATGGCTCTAGAAAAATTCCAATACTACCCATATTCCTTATGATTTGGTTGGGCGCTTCTTCAAATGCACAAAAAATAGCTGTTCCTTTATTTTCACAAACATTTTTTACAAATGAGGAAGCAATACTTGTTTTCCCTGTGCCTGCAGATCCTGATACCAGAATGCTGCTTCCCACATAATAGCCGCTTCCATCAAGCATTTCATCTATTTGTTTTACACCACTGCTAATTCTTTCATTACTTACTATTATTTGAGGCGCTTCGCTTATAATTGGAAAAATGGTAATCCCTTTTTGATCAATCATGAATGGGTATTCATTGGTACTATGGTAAGATCCTCTGTATTTTATAATCCTTAATCTTCTGGTGGAGATTTGATTATCCAGTCTGTTATTTAATTCTATAACACAATCTGCTACGACTTCTTCAAATCCAAGACGCGTAAGAAAAATGTCTCCAACTTCAGAGGTAATTATAGCAGTCACTTTTTTTTCTTTCAACCACAAAAAAAGTCGTTTTATTTCTGATCTTAGTATTTGGCTATCCAGTCCAATAAAAAGTGTGTCTAATGCATCCAGTACGATTCGTTTTGCTTTTACTTTCTCAATGGCCATTTCTATTCTTATAAATAGCCCTTCAATATTGTACTTTCCGGTTGATAAAATTTCACTGTGATCAATATGTAAATGTTCGAGATATATTTTATTTTCGGTGATTAGTTTATTCAAGTCATAACCCATTGAGGTGACATTTATTTGCAATTCATCTGTTTGCTCTTCGAATGTCATAAATACACCCGGCTCATTATACATGGTGATACCATTAATGATATACTCCATAGAAAAAATGGTTTTACCGGTGCCAATGGCACCTACTAAAAGTGTTGGCCTGTTTAAAGGAATGCCTCCATAAGTGATATCATCTAATCCTTGAATGCCTGTCAGAGATTTTGGGAGCTTTGTAATTGATATTCCTGTTTCGGTAATGGGGGTTTTGGTATCTAGAGTACTTTGCATTTCTTTAAAATTAATTTGATTTATTTTATCAATTTTTATTAATTATACATGCAGCGAATTTAATTTTTTGTGGCAGTGTTGATATTGATTAGAAACATAAATAGAGGGAATTGGAATCGTAATTATGGAAGGGCAATAGATATTTTACAATACAATATTTTAATAAAAATATTTTTATCCTGGGGTGATATTTTTTAATTCTCATATTTATATTTATCACTTTTATGCGCTATCTGTTTATTAGTTTTTTAGCTTGTATATAAGACTTTGATGTGCATGTAAATGTTTTATGTTTACGCTGTTCTATTACTACTTTGTCATTACGCTACAGTGTCTATATTTTTAAGTGTTTGTACTAATGTTTTTATGTTTCTACTTATTGTTTTCTTTTTAAACACTTCATTAACTTATACTTAATTAATTTGCTCCGGTATCCAAAAACTATTTTTTATCCTAATCACCTATTATGAAAACCAATTACCTTTCTTCAGCGTTAGCTGTAACCACAATTTTATCATTCTTGCTTTTTTCTTGTAAAAAAGAACAGATTGATACGACTTCAACCAATACGATTGAAAGTAAACTGATATATCCTTCCGAAGTTGCTGACGACAATTGGAATGATATTAGTAAAGTACCACTTGTCATTTCTTCAGCATTCAAATCAGCAGTAGCTCCTAGCCCTTTTACATCCAGAGGAGTTAAAACAACTTCAACTACAGACGTTACTCCTCCAACAGTATCAATTACCAGTCCTTCAAATGGTGCTGCAATTTCTGGATCTGTATCAATTTCTGTTTCCGCATCTGATAATGTCGGAGTTTCATCAGTAAGTTTAACAGTTGATGGAGCGATCATCGGTTCGCTAACGGTATCTCCATTTAATTTTATTTGGAATAGCTCAACTTCAGCTGACGGAACACATGTTATTACTGCTACAGCAAAAGATACAAAAAACAATTCTTCGTCCTACTCCATTACTGTTTCCAAAAACACAACTGTAGTAGTAACTCCACCTCCTACTACTACTTTACCTTCTTCATCTTTCTTAATTACACCTTCAATTGCTAATCAAGGGAATGAAGGTTCTTGTGTTGCTTTTTCTTGCGCATATGGTGCCAGATCTATTGAACAATTTTACAGAACCAATGCGACAAGTTATAGTTACGCATCCAATATTTTTAG
>CALQJH020000037.1 GCA_943330835.2 Candidatus Kuenenia stuttgartensis | reverse complement strand
ATCTTTATTCCAGCACCACCAACAAATTCCTGTGCTTGTAATAATTGTCCTTACATGAAATTAAATACGCTTGAAAAATTATATATATGCATAAAATATGAAACGCCAGAAATAATAATAGAAGAAAATCTAAGAATCGCTGCAAAACTACCTATTGATAGAATGATGCATATTAGTAAAAAAATGGGGTTATAATATTATTTCAAATAAGACCTAATTCGCTCTCTTACATTTTCACGAATATTCATGTAAAACAAATTAATATCACCAATATGATAATTCTTTTTAAAAATAAAAAGTCTTCCAAATATATATGGCTTACAAACCCATAAAATATTTCCTTTTATTTGCGCATCAACAACCTTTGGAATAATCTTATTAAATTTTGTAAGTACTCCACCTTTATTCAATTTTTCTTTTGCTAAATTTTCATCCATTGTCCATGTTAATGGATTTACAACAACACTTTTAAATTTTTCTTCTTTTATAAAATTAGGTTGGTAACCTTTTTTGTATGTTCTCCAAGCAACAAAACAACCTGTCTGACTGGAATGACTACATGGTGGTATTTTAGTAAAATAAGTATCTGGAACTGGCATACCAATTATATACGCACATACTAATTTTTTATACAAAGGTTTATTTTCAAAAAATTCTTTTAATAATCTTGCTGCATGTTTAGTACCCTGACTATGTGAAGCAATAATTATTGGTTTATTATTATTAAAATGTTCAAGATAATACTCAAAAGATTTTTTGATATCTGCATATGCTGTATCAAAATATACTTGTGCTTTTGTACTATCAATAAAAAAGGAATTTATATGTGCTTGTCTATATCTTGGTGCAAATACGCTGCTATTTTCATTAAAGACACTTGCCTGGTATAAAATAGTAGATTGGTCTGTTTTTGAATTTAAATCTTCATCAGTTACTGAAGCATTCCAATCATTAAAAGGACTATTAATATAGGTCGTAGGATGAATAAAAAAAACATCTACTAAAGAGTCATTATCCCTGCTATTTTTTATATCACTTGGAATACTATCAGCATAATCTTTTTTCCATGGATGCGCTGCCCAATTTTTTAGATTACTATAATCAGGAATTCCACTATTTTGAATAATATTTTTTGTATTTAATTCTTGGCCTTTTGTATAAAAAAAGACAAATAACAAACCAAGTGAAATAATTGTTTTTCTAATAATTAAATAAGTTTTGTAATTTCTCATCTTTAAAACTAATTTAAATATTTTTAGCACCATAATTACAACGAAAATAAATTGTCCATAAAACACCACATACAATTTCTTAAAGATGTATTTATTTACACCCTTTCAGCATTTGGCGGCCCACAAGGCCACATGGGAATGTTATTAAAGACGTTTGTTTTAGAAAAAAAATATCTAACAGAAGAAGAATTAGTTGATTATTATTCTTTCTGTCAATTACTTCCAGGAGCTTCAAGCACTCAAATTATTGGGTTAATTGGTTATAAGCGTGGCGGTATTGTCCTCTCTATTCTTACGCTATTAATTTGGATTATTCCTGCCTGTATTTTTATGGGAGCTTTTTCCTTTTTCATTACGTCTTCTAAATATGAATATCTTACAGCATCTGTTTTTAGATTTATACAACCTATGGCTATTGGTTTTTTAGCATTTGCAACCTATAAAATGTATTTTCTTTCCATAAAAAATACGATTACTCAAATCATCATGTTATCGTCTACGGTACTTACTTTTTTATTTTTTAAATCTCCCTGGATTTTTCCACTTTTAATAATACTGGGCGGAATCGCTACTAATTTTAGTGACAAAAGAATTCCAAAAGATATTTACACTAAACCAAATAAAATATCTTGGAATAATGCCTGGTTGTTTATACTTATTTTTCTTTTTGCTGGTATTCTTAGTGAATCGGCAAGGAGCAAAGAATGGCCAAACAGAAAAGCATATAATCTATTTGAAAATTTTTATAGATTCGGAAGTATTGTTTTCGGCGGTGGAGATGTATTAATTCCAATGATGCTAGATCAATATGTGGCGAGACCTCAAAGTAAAAATCCACAAGAGCAGCATAAGAATGCCATTACCATAGAACAACCACAGTTATTAACAGGGTATGGAATAGTAAGAATAATACCTGGACCAGTTTTTTCAATTGGTTCTTATGTAGGTGGTGTTGCTTTACAAGATCAAGGCAAAAAAATGCATTTGCTTGGTTGTATTATTGGGTCAGTTGCAATCTTTTTGCCGAGTATTTTATTGTTATTTTTTCTCTTTCCTATTTGGGAAAATTTAAAAAGGTATGTTACTGTATTTCGTGCTTTGGAAGGTATTAATGCGGTTATTGTAGGGTTAATTTTTGCAGCTTCATTATTTTTATTAAAAGGAATACTCTTACCAGGTCTTAATCTTATCACATTCTACAATCTTTTTATAATATTTGGTACTTTTTTACTGCTAAGATTCACCAAATTACCTAGTCCGGTTATCGTATTATTATGTTTATTGTTAGGATGGATTTTCTGATGCTGATAAATAATACCCCATTTTTTCTATCTCTTCTTTTACAACATCTGGAACCAAATATCTAATCGATTTCCTTTCTTTAATTAGTTTGCGAATATAGGTAGATGAAATTAATAAAGCTGGCCCATCAATAATAGTAGTTTTGGCCATTTCAAGAGGTTGAATGTCAAAGCCAGGTCTTTTGTAAATATAGAATTCGTGGTTTTCTAAAATTGATTTACTATTCTTCCATCTTTCAATATTTTGAAATCCATCACTCCCCATTATTATAGCAAATTCTTTTTCAGGATATTTCTCCCGTAAATAGGTTAATGTATTAATAGTGTATGATGGCTTTGGTAAGTTAAATTCAACATTACTTGCTTTAATTTTATTTTCCGCCTCAATCGCAAGTTTAATTAATTGTAAACGATGGTTTGCATTCAGTAAAGTATTTTCTTTTTTAAAAGGGTTTTGAGGAGAAACAACAAACCACACTTCATCTAAATAGTGGTTCTCAATAATATTTTTAGCTATTATTAAATGTCCGATATGAATAGGATTAAAAGATCCGAAATACAAACCCACTTTCATTAATACAAATTTATATATAATGTATAATAATTATATAAACAATTCTACTGTAATACTTTCTGCTTCATCTAATCTTAAACTTAATTTATAACCGGCTATGGCTATTGAAATAGGATCTTTAAATGGAGCAATTTGTTCGATACTTATTTTCTCACCAGGCATACATCCCATTTCCATTAATTTGATATAAAGGTCTTCATTCTCAACAGATCTAATTATTGCAGTATCTCCCTCTTTTAATTCAGTAAGTTTCTTGTACATTTTTTGGTCTGAATAATTTACGTAAAGTTAAATGAATGATATTCTTATTAATTTCGAAAAAAGAAAAAGTCAATGCGAATAAGATTTAATTTTTTAAATAAGATTTCTCTTTCTAACAGAACAAAATTAAAGCAATTTGTATATGCTTTAACCCAATCTGAAAAAACTGCTATTGGCGATTTAAATATTATTTTTTGTTCGGATGAATATTTATTAAAAATTAATAACGAGTTTTTACAGCACAATTATTATACTGATATTATCACATTTGACCTCTCCTCCAAAAATGACACAGAAAAGACGGTTGAGATATATATAAGTACTGAAAGATTAAAGGAAAACGCTAACAACTTCAACACATCGCTTCAAATGGAGTTACACAGAGTCATTTTTCATGGCGTTTTACATATTTGTGGATACAAAGACAAGTCAAAAGTAGATAAGGAATTAATGAAAAGTATGGAAAATAAATACCTTAATAAATACTTTAAGTAGCCGTATGTTCCATGTGTAACAATCATGAAAGCCACCTCGTTTCACGTGGAACGTAAAATGGTTGGAATCCCTGTTCCACGTGGAACATAATAAAAATCTCAATTGTATATTTGTGTATAATGTTAAGTAATTACGATATAATAGTAGTAGGAGCCGGCCACGCTGGTTGCGAAGCTGCCGCCGCCGCCGCGAATTTGGGTAGTAAAACCCTGCTTGTTACCATGAATATGCAAACGATAGCTCAAATGAGTTGTAATCCTGCAATGGGAGGGATTGCGAAAGGGCAAATTGTTAAGGAAATAGATGCTTTAGGTGGATATAGCGGAATAGTGACGGATAAAAGTATGATTCAATTTAGAATGCTTAATCGTTCTAAGGGACCAGCAATGTGGAGTCCAAGAGCTCAAAGCGATAGAATGCTATTTGCTTCAACCTGGAGAGAAATGCTTGAACAAACCCCAAATCTTGATTTTTACCAAGACATGGTAAAAGAATTGATCATTGAAAATGGGAAAGTTACTGGAGTTGTTACGGGAATGGGCCATAAAATCGCTAGTAAAGCAGTTGTACTTACTAATGGAACCTTTTTGAATGGAGTTATTCATATTGGCGAAAAGAATTTCGGTGGTGGCAGGGTAGCAGAAAAAGCAGCAACTGGAATTACTGAACAGCTTGTTGCTCATGGTTTTGAAAGCGAACGCTTAAAAACGGGAACGCCACCAAGAATAGATGGCAGAAGCTTAGATTATTCCAAAATGGAAGAACAAAAAGGAGATGATCAAATTGTTGGGTTTAGCTATTTAAATAAACCAACCTTAAAACCGGAAAACCAACGCAGTTGCTGGATAACATATACCAGTAGTGAGGTGCACAATGTTTTAAAAGAGGGTTTTGAATCTAGTCCCATGTTTCAAGGAAGAATACAAGGAACCGGGCCAAGATATTGTCCAAGTATAGAAGATAAAATTAATAGGTTCGCGGAACGTGATAGACATCAATTATTTGTTGAACCTGAAGGATGGAATACAATTGAAATATATGTTAATGGATTCTCGACTTCTTTATCAGAAGAGGTTCAGTTTCAAGCACTTAGAAAGGTTCCGGGTTTTGAAAACTGTAAAATGTTTAGACCAGGCTATGCAATTGAGTATGATTTTTTTCCGCCGACCCAACTCTCTTTTACGCTTGAGACAAAAATGATAGAAAATCTATTTTTTGCCGGACAAATAAATGGAACAACTGGATATGAAGAAGCGGCATGTCAGGGATTAATGGCTGGAATTAATGCACACCAAAAAGTCAATAATCTACACCCTTTAATCTTAAAAAGGAGCGAAGCTTATATTGGGGTTTTAATTGATGATTTAATAAACAAAGGAACCGATGAACCATATCGAATGTTTACCAGTAGAGCAGAATTCAGAACATTATTAAGACAAGATAATGCCGATATGCGACTAACAGAAATTAGTTTTAATCTTGGTTTAGCAAGTCAGGAGAGAATGGAAAATGTCAAGAAGAAAATAGACCAGGTAGAACAAATAAAGAACATTTTAAATAAAATAAATATCGACCCTGTTGAAGTAAATGATTATTTAATTAGCGTACACTCTTCACCGTTATTATTAAAACAAAAAGCGGCTCAGATTTTATTAAGGCCAAATGTCGATTTAAAATCAATGATGAAAGCAATTTCTACTTTATTTGAATTGTTACATCAGTTTGATGAAGATTCCCTTGAACAAGCAGAAATCCAGTTGAAATATGATACGTATATTGTAAAAGAAAAAGAGCTTGTTGAAAAGATGAGCCAACTGGAAAACTTAATCATTCCAGATAATTTTAATTATGAAAAACTGGTTTCATTAAGTACCGAAGCGCGGCAAAAGTTTTTAAAAATAAAACCAAGAACACTAGGACAGGCATCAAGAATATCTGGAGTAAATCCAAGTGATGTACAAATCTTAATGTTGTATATGGGAAGATAATTAAATTGAAAATAATTTATGATTTTAAAAGAAGACATTTTTAGTAGCGTTAAAGAACTATTAAATGGGCTGTCCATTAAAATAAAATCAATAGACAACCAGCGGCCATGGGGTGGTTTTTTTGTAATTGATGAAACAGACGCACCTAAATTTATTAATCATTTTTTTCCAACAATCAATATTGATCCTATTGCAACATTTAAAGTAAGTCCTAAAATATTATTGGTTGAACCAAATAAAAAACTAAGTTGGCAATATCATCATAGGCGATCAGAAATTTGGAAACTTATTGATGGGGAAGCAGGATTAATAAGAAGCGAAACAGATGATGAAACACTTCTTTATAAACTAACGCAAGGAGAAATAATAGAATTAAAAAAAGGAGAACGCCATCGTTTAATTGGATTAGAAAACTGGGGCGTGCTGGCAGAAATATGGATTCACACTGATATTCATCACCCGAGTGATGAAGAAGATATTATTAGATTACAAGACGATTTTGGAAGACAGCATGGTGGAGAAAAAAATTAGTTTTGTAATTGATAAACGCCTCCACCGATAGAAAAAGAAATCTTCAAAACATTATAAAAGTAAACATCATTAGGTTTAGAAAAACCTCTTCTATCACCAAGCCTTTTAGCAAAAGGGGTTCCTTCTTCTCTGTAAGAAAGTTCGGCGGTCTTTGGCCCAACCAAAGTTGATAATTTATCTAATGAAACATAAGTTGAACTCACATCATCTAAATAGTCTGTAGTTGTAAATCTATAACCAGCTTCATAGCATAGTTGAATATCATCGTTTACATTCCATTTGAACCCTACCCCAATAGGCAAACAAAATTGATACAAAGAATAATTTTTTCTATCAGGAAAATCACCTAATCCCTGACCCTCAGTTTTTAATGGTTGTAAAAATGTTTTATTTCCAGCATTATCGAAAGTGTATGGATTAAAATGAAACAGGCCAATCCCGGCAAAAATGTATGGAGTGTATTCATAGACTTCGTCAAATTCACTATGAAGTTTTAAAAAATTATATTCAACGGCGGCTGATAATTCAATAATGTGGCTTTTAAAATTGAGGTTCCTCGCAATTAATTCTGGATCTTTATTTTTCTGATCATCCCCATAAATTCTTCCATAACTTAAACCAGCCCTAAATGTAAATTTATCACTAATATCTTTCTTAGCATTTACGCCTATACATGGACCAAGTCGCTTCAAAGGGAAATTCCCTTGAACTAAATCTCCATTATAGGAAGATGTCCCTGCCATTACTTCTAATTTCCAATCTGTTACATAAGATTGTGCCCACAACTTAAAAAAAGAAGCAAATAAAATAACAACAACTAATACTACACGCCTCAACATAAGAAATAATTTAATGCAAAAGTAGATACTTTTTTGTAATGTATGTAATTTTTACTTTATTTTTATGAACAAGAAATTTTATAAAATGAAAAAACTACTAATTTTATTGCTTCTGCCAACTATTGTTTCTGCACAGAACAGTATCATTAAAACAAATCTATGTGGATTAGCATTAAAAAACTACAACCTCACGTATGAAAGAAGTATAGCAAGAATCATGTCATTATCGGTAGGATTAAGATATATGCCTAAATCAACCGTTCCATTAAAATCAACTATAGAAAAAGTTATAGACAATCAGGATTTTAGAATTAATGATTTTAAGATGGGTAATATTGCAATTACAGGCGAAGCCAGATTTTATTTAGGGATTAAAAAAATGAGCGGATTTTATATGGCACCATATTTTAGATATGCCAATTTTGACTTTACAATACCCATCAAAAATCCTAATTCCACATCGGCTGAATCAATATTGTTTAATGGAAAGATTTCTTCCTATAGTGGCGGATTATTATTAGGAATGCAATATAGGATACTAAAAAAATTCGTAATTGATATTTGGACAATTGGGGGTCATTATGGTAGTAGCCAAGGCACAATTACAGCAACTAATATAAATCCAAGTATGGAAGAAGGTAGCCCAGAAAGAAATGAATTACAAAAAACACTTGATAATTTGAATGATGCAGGCCCTTTTAAATTTGAAGGAAAAGTAACATCGCCAACAACTGCTGAAATAAAATCAACAGGCCCATGGTTTGGACTTCGCTCTTTTGCCTTATCAATAGGGTACAGGTTTTAAAAAAGAACCAGCTATTTATTAACAACTGGCTCTCTCGTAATTAAGAAGCGGCTTTTGCCCCAAGTAATAATAATTCGTTCACTTGAATTTCTGTTACGTATTTTTTATTGCCCTCTTTATCCAGATAGTCTTTTGTAATTAACTTGCCTTCCAAAGCAATTTCTACACCCTTATCTAAATACTTCTCTGCTACATCAGCAACTTTCCCCCAAGCAATTACATTATGCCATTGGGTTTCTTTTACTTTTTCTCCTTTGACATTTGTGTAAATTTCATTTGTTGCAACAGAAAATTTCACCAGCTTTTTACCGGTATCTGTTTTTTTAACTTCTGGTTTTTTACCAAGATTTCCAATCAGTTGAACTTTGTTTCTTAACGAGTACATAATTTTTTATTTAATTGTTAATAATAAATGAATTGTCATTAGTTGGCGCCTTAATAATGACAGCGCAAAAATGGTATTCAATATGGATATTATTCTTGTTTATTCGTTTGTTGTTGAAAATACGCGAATGAAAGCGTGTAAAAACGGAAAACAGAAAGCTGTTTCATTGTAATTTTCTATAGTAAAAAACATACAATGATAATTACAGCAACAGAAACAAAAGAATGCCTTACCTGTAGAAAAGTAATCAGGGGAAGAGTTGATAAAAAGTTCTGCAATGATTATTGTCGCAACGTGTTTAATAATTGTCTAAAATCGCCAACAAATAATCTCGTTAGAAATATTAATAATTTTCTTGGAAAAAACAGAAGGGTGCTGGAATCTCTTTTGCCTGAAGGCGAAATGATGGTTAAGATAAAAAAAGAAAAATTATTGCAACAGGGATATTATTTTAAGTACTCCACCCATCTTTACAAAAACAAAACAGGAACGACCTACCATTACTGTTATGATTATGGAGTTATACAATTGGAAAACGACTGGGTTTTAATAATAAAAAACAGCAGTGAAAATGATTAAGCAGAAAGTTTTAGTTCTCCTTGTGTATATTGTTGTGTCAATTCTTTTATAGGTGTCATCGGACCTACAATATCCTCTTCTTTAATTTGTATTCTGTTTACCACATCTCTAATAGTAGAAACTCTTTGAATGGTATAAGGGATCGTATCTAGTCCGGAAACAAATCGCAGCATATAATTATAAATGCCAATTAAATTTCCAGCAAGGATGGTTGTTCCAAAAACATTTGAGGAAATCATTAATGATCCTGCGATAACGATTAAGACCATCGTTTCTATTATACCAAAATTCCATGCTTCTTTATCTGAAATTTTAATTTGCCAACGTCTAAGTTTATTGTAATGGGTTTTTATAGAATCATTGTTTCCTAAAGAAATGACGTTTACTTCTTTTTCTAATTCGTCGTTTTTAAATTTTGTGAGCGACCTCATTTTTTTTCCATAAAAGTAACTGATAAATAAAACAGGAATTAGAATGAAAAAACAAACCAGCACAACTTCCTTATCATAGAAATACAATAAAATTATGGAACCTAATATATTAAAGATGGCTTCAATGATATAAGGAAGATCTGATTCTAAGAAATCGACTAACTCACGGGAAAGCGTAGAGTGCGCACTTAGTTTTGATACCTCTGAAATTGAATAATTACGAGATAAAAAACGCGTGACTAAGGAAGTGTAAATTGCAGTGTATGTTCGGGTGTCATACATATGTCTTATGGTTCCAATTATTAACCAGCAAAAATGAATAACGGATAGGATAATTAACCCACGATAACTTCCTACAATTAAATCATTGACTGCCATTCCTAAAAAGAAAGGTCTTAAAAGCGCCCCGAACATTTCCAGAGAAAATAACGAATATGTTATTCCGAGCTTTATTCGGTAGGTCTTCATTATTTTACCTATGATTTCCAATCCATGCATATGTATACCATTTAAAAAATTAAAATAAACGACGAATTACCCTGGTTAGAATTGGGTGTGGTTAAACCCAGATTTTGCAGTTGAAATCTATTACAAGAAAAAAATGCTGCAAAGACGAGCGTTTGATTGATTTTTTGATCTTATCATAGTTCACTATGTTTTCGACCAAAAAACCGGCTCAACCACTCGTCTTTATTGCCTTTTTCCCT
>CALQJH020000036.1 GCA_943330835.2 Candidatus Kuenenia stuttgartensis | reverse complement strand
CACAATGCTTTATTGGATGTTCCACTCTCCTCTCCTTTTGTTCCAGGATGCAACAAAACTATTGCAAAAGCTTCCTTTGCGAAAGTGCCACTATTCGGACTTTTTTATAAAAAGGGATCTGTATTAATCGACAGAAAAGAGGAGAAAAGCAGAATCGCCAGCTTTGAAGCCATGAAAAATGTATTACTATCGGGAATGCATATGTGCATTTATCCGGAAGGCACAAGAAACAGAACGCCGCAATTATTAAAACCATTTTACGACGGCGCTTTCAAACTCGCCATTGAAAGTAATAAAGATATTATCCCTTGCATTATCAGCGGAACCAAAAAAGCTATGCCCATCGAGAAAACAATGTATCTGCTTCCCCAAAAATTAAGTGTAAGATTTTTACCTGCCATACCTTCAGCAAATCTTATAGCTAAAGAATTAAATAAAAAAGTATTTGATGTGATGTGGAGTGAGTTAGAAAAGGAATCTTAATCTATTGTACCCTTCTATGTTTACATACTACATTTCTCACAGGATAATTTCACCCCTAAGGGGTTGTTAGCTGTTTAGTTTCTTAGTAAGAATAATTTCACCCCTAAGGGGTTGTTAGCTGTTTAGTTTCTTAGTAAGAATAATTTCACCCCTAAGGGGTTGTTAGATGTTAGTTTCTTAGTAAGAATAATTTCACCCCTAAGGGGTTGTTAGCTGTTTAGTTTCTTAGTAAGAATAATTTCACCCCTAAGGGGTTGTTAGATGTTAGTTTCTTAGTAAGAATAGTTACACCCCTAGCTGGGTTTCTTTTGTATTGATTACATGAGATCAACTAATCTCTTTGCAAGTACCTTTCAACCCTTTTTCAACTACCTTTCAACCACCTTCAACTATCTTTCAACCACCTTTCAACCCTTTTTAAACCCCCTTTCTTCCCTTCTCTCTCTAAAAATCATAAAAATAACGGGTACGGTTAACCTTAATATCCCTCAGTATAGAAGATTTTGGATTTATATTGATACTAAAAAATTTATACCTACCAATTGGAGACATGGTGATCGTCATCTGCCAACAATGTAAGTCTCTCGATAAATTTAAAGACAATACACCCATCTCTTTCAATGTTACGTTATAAGAACCAGACATTCCTGCTTTCCATTTTGGAGATAGGTTGAAATTGCCGTGCCAATTCACATCTTGACTGATTGTAGTAGTAAACGATCCTGGATTTAAATAAGCAGGGCTTCTGGAAAACCTCAGCGAATACCCGAAATCAAGATTCCAGGGAGCATTAAAATCTACAAACTCATTTGGATTAGCATTGATGTAGGAGGCCTCACCCTGGTATTCATCGCTCGGCATTCCTCCAGCATTCATTGTATTATTAGGTGTAGTCTTGTTTTTTACAGACGATTTGCTACTGCCTCCACCACTAAACCTGCTTTGTAGAGAAATACTCCCGCTTGTAAGTGCCCCTAAAGAAGCGGGATGTTCAGACCATACCAACTTATTAATTCTGCGTCCTTGACTATTGTATAGATAAGGATCAAATTGTGCATTGGCAGTAATGTTGATGTTGTCTGACAAACTGCTTCGTGCTGATAAAGACAAATTGCTTAACTGGAAGGAATCAAGCAAAAAATTATAACTCCCATTAATACCAAGCCCATCAAGGAGTGTGATTTTTTTCAACCCTGCAGCGGTGTCTTTTTTATTCAGCAATTTCATTTGCAAAACATTGTCAATCCCAAAATTCAATCCTGCAAATCTGGAATCAGAAAAAACGCCATAAACACTTCGTTCATAATAACTATACTTAGAAGTAGTCCCAAAAGAATCTGTTTGCGTATTGTAATAACTGGCTGCATTCATATTAGGCTTGTAATTAACGGAAAGGCTTGGACGAATCTCATGTCTGATGGCCTGTACTTTACTATTTTTCCTGAAGCCAAACAATCCGAAAACTCTTGTTGAAATGCCAATTCCAAAATTCATATCTCTTGCAGAATAAAATCCATTTTTTATAATGGTATCTAATTTTTTATCCAGCGGATTCCATTGACGAATATACTGCTCCTGATACCACCTTTCCTGATAACTAACGGATGGGGATATCTGCAATGCACCTAATGTGGGAAGTGACAAAGTAATCGGGACATTATGATTAGCTCCCCATCTGAAATTATCCAACAACTGTTTTTTAAAATCTCCGGAAGTATCATAAAATGATGATAAACTTCTTGTGTTTGTATTCAGTGCAATCCCAATATTTTCATACCATTTACTTGCCCCAACAGCTTCCTTTCTTCTAAACGGATACAAGGTATTTACATTAAAAGAAACGTCCGGAAGATACAAATTGATTAATTTCTGTGTGGTGTTTTGGTTATGGTTGGCACTTACAGAAATATTATAGGGCTTATTTTTCCACACTTTGGAATAGGTGATAGAGGAACTCAATTGATTGGTAAAATTTCTGCCTGGACTATTAGGAACCAACGAATTAAATTTACTGCTTCCAGCATTTACATTTGCATTAAAACTAACGCCAGGTCTTGCTTTAGAGTCCATACTATGCGACCACCTTACGTTGTAAGTCTGTGTGGAGGAGTAATCGGGATCGCCCTTAAACCCATTTTTAAACTCCTGCATGTCTAAAGAAAAATTTCCCTGATAACGATATCGTTTTAAATAACGAGGACTCAAACTCATTGTCCAACTCCCATAAGAATACAAGGTACCTCTTGTCACAACATCCCAATTGTCACTCAATATTTTATAATAGCCCAACCCTTCCATTGCAATACCCAATTGCCCATTGGCCGTAAATGTAGGCGCAATTAATCCGGAGTGCCGGCCTTGCTTTAATGGATAGATTCCAAATGGCAAAACAATCGGCAAAGGAACACCTTCTATCTCAGGATGAACGGGGCCGGTAAAAGCCATTTTCTTATTAATAAATTTTACTTTCTTACTTACAAAAGCAAAATGAGGTGTATCTAAATTACATGTTGTAAATCTTCCACGAAAGGCATAGAAAGAGGAAGAGTCTACTTTTTTTATTTTCTCTCCATAAACAAACAATTCCCCCTGCTTCGTGTAAGTCCCTTTGGTAATACCCTTTTGGGTTTTCATGTTAAATTGAATACTGTCACTGATCGATTTAAAATCCCCTTGATTGAATGTAGGAAATGCAATTAGCTTCCCGGTGGAATCTCTTTGAAGATGAGCAGAGACTATATTGGTACGTTGATTAAACTCTATGAAAGGTGCAGCTAAATTATTATCAGCGTATATAACATCTGATTTTTTCCCATATAGCAACAAGCGCTTTCCAGGGACATCAAAAACCATGGAATCATCCGCATGATAAGTTACAGAAGTATTTAAAGTTTCTTTTGATTTTTTATAAACAAGCGTATCTATTTTTGCAACAGTAATCGTATCATTGACGGGTTTAATCGTATCAGATTTTGGGAGCGTATCTAATACAGTAGTTGAAAATGAATTGGCAGGGAACCCATTAATTGCCTCTCCTATTTTGGGATCTAAAAATTGTTGTGTTGAATATTTTGAAAATCTAGGATTTGGAAATGTTAAGTCAAAAATAAAATTTCAGGTTACTATAACAAGTATTATTGTTAATAACCATGGCAATATCGATTTTGTCTTACCTTTGAAAAGTTGTTTCATATAAATGAGCAGCAAAAATAACCATATTACAATAATGTATTTACGATTAATTTTTGACGATACATTACCTATATATAAAACCTAAATAACAATGATAAAGCAATTTCGTTTTTTTGCACTGCTCGTTCCTTGTTCCTTATTATTTCATTTTTCCTCTTTTGCACAGCAACCTAAGAAATTAAAGACCATCATCATTGATGCAGGCCATGGTGGGACTGATTATGGTGCTGTTGGCCAATATGAGCATTCTCTTCGTTCAAATGAAAAGGATGTTACTCTTGCCATTTCACAGCAGCTCGTGGCCGAATTGAGAAAGCAATTACCCGAAGTCAATACCATTCCCACCAGGACTTCCGATATTTATCAAAGTCCGAAAGAAAAGGCAAACATTGCGAATGAAAACAAAGGAGACCTATTTATTTGTATCCATGCAGACTCAGGACCACTAAAAACAGGCAGGAGGCAAATCGGAAGCAGAACAGTTACCCGATACAAGGTAACCTACAAGGGGAAAGGCAGAAGAAAGAAGAAAATATCAAAACCTTATACAGCGGTTGAACCTGTTTATGAATGTTTTAAAATGCCTCTTACAAGAAGCGGCACCAGCGTTTGGATATTCGCAGCTCACAAAACCAGTGATAAGCTAAAGGCCATCATGCAAGAAGAAGGTCAAACAGAGGGCGAATTTGAAATAGAAGCAGGCAGTGATTCCAGTTATAACAGCTTTGACTTCAATTCTCCAGAGGGAAGAGCAATTGCTCAGATTTATGCAAAAAGATATCAGGAAAAAAGTGACCGCTTAGCCACTATGGTGAATGAAGCCATAGAGCCTACAAACAGAGCTGCACTCGGTGTGAACCAAAGACAAAAAGGAATCTGGGTACTTCAAGCTACGAATATGCCTGCAATTTTAATCGAAACTGGATTTATCAATAATCCAGAAGATGAAGAATATCTAAACAGTGAGAATGGGCAAAAAGAAATTGCAAAAGCCATTACAAACGCTATCATTCGTTACAAAACACAATTAGAACAAGCAAGAAGCAGTGTTCAAGCAAATTAATTCCTTATTATTGCACCTGATTTGATGTCGATGGCTATAAACATGCAATAGCAATTAATTATAGCGTCATCCCAAAAAACAAAAATGAACCTATCGCTATTATAGGTAATAATAATGTAACCTTCATTATATACAGATGAAAATAACAAATGAAACAAAAGTAGGTGCGCTGGCAATTGTTGCTATTACTTTCTTAATACTGGGATTTAATTTCTTAAAAGGAAATAAACTCTTCACTAAATCAATGACGATTCATGCTAAGTATGCGAATATACAAGGGCTTGCAACATCAAACCCCGTATTTATTAATGGCTTAAAAGTAGGTAATGTAGCCTCTATCTCCAGCGATAAAAATATGAGGGAAATAGTGGCTACCCTAAACATAGAGTCTGATATCAACATCCCCAATAATTCAGTAGCGTTGATTATCCCTAACCCATTGGCCACTACAAAAGTAGACATCAGATTAGGCGATGCTCCCACTTTTTTAAAAGAAAAAGACTTCATCAATACCGAAGCATCAAAAGGCCTTCTTGACGATGTTCTTCAAAAAGTAGATCCTGTGCTGTTTGAAGTGAAAAACGTTGCCACATCTTTAGACTCTTTAATTGAAAGTGTGAGTAATATTCTGAATAAAAAAATGCAAAACAATATCAGTGATGCCATTGACAATTTAAATAAAATAACAGCCTCCGTTTTAGTTTCAGCAAATTCATTACAATCATTACTCGACAAAAATAATGGCGCCATTACTTCTACTTTAAAAAACACCAGCTCTTTTACTGGAAATCTCGCTGCAAACAATGAAAAGATAACTGCTTTGATCAATAATTTAAACAAGACAACAGGGAATCTTGCCGCAATGGATTTCAAGAACACTCTCAATATGTTAGACTCGACCATCAATAATTTAAAAACAAGTTTATCAAAAATTAATAGCACTGAAGGTTCTTTAGGTCTTTTAATAAACGATCCGAATTTATATAAAAATCTAACTGCTACCAGCTACAAAATAAACCTGCTTTTGGATGATATTAGAATACATCCTAAACGATATGTTTCCATCTCGTTATTTGGGAAAAAAGTGAAAACAGAACCCTTGAGTACTACCATTACAGACTCTACATATAAACCCTGACTTTTAGAAAAAAGCAAAAATATTCATCCCCATAATTCATGACATTTGAGTAGGTTAAAAAAAATATTTTTATTGCTTTTTTTAAGTGCAAACGCTCTCTGCTCCTACTCTCAGGATCAACCAAATCAATCCATACAGGCTTCAGATACCATTCGGGTTATTGAAATCGTCAGTGCAAATAACTTACGACAAATTACCATTAATGATTCTACCGTTCTTGAAACACTTGCAGGAAATGCGATGATTAAACAAGGGCAAACTATTTTACAAGGCGACAGTATCGTAATTGATAAAAGACTTGGCACAGCAGAAGTTTTTGGCAATGTACATATCAATGATGCAGATACCGTTAATACCTATTCGCAGTATTTAAAATATATCGGTAGCACACAAATTGCATACCTGAAAAACAATGTAAAATTAACCGACGGCAAAGCTCAATTATTTACAAATGACTTAGAATACAATTTAAAAACAGGTGTAGCCACTTATAGAAATGGCGGAAAAGTAATTAATGAAAAAACTATTTTAACCAGCAAAGAAGCGGTTTATTATTCAGATACAAAAGATGCTTTTTTCAAACAAGATGTTCATCTTATCGATCCGAAATACGACATGGTTTCCGATAGTCTTCGTTACAATACAGCTTTTAAAAATGTATACTTCATTTCAACTACACATATCAAATCTCAAAACGGAACGATAGACACCAAATCAGGGTCCTACAATATCGGTACAGGCGAAGCCGTTTTTCTGGACAAAACAATCATCAGAGACAGCACCAGATATATCAGTGGAAACAAAGTTGCTTTTGATGAAAAAACAAATACTATTCAAATTGAAGACGATGGAAAATTCGTTGACAGTGCCAATAATGTAATCGTACTTGGAAATCAAATACTCATTGATAAAAAAAACAGTACATTTTTAGCAACAAGAAAACCTGTCATGATTTTGTATCAAAAAAATGACAGCACCTACATATCCGCTGACACGCTTTTTTCAGGCAAAAGAATAAATGAAAAACAATCATCTGATTCAACAATAATAAAAGACACTTTAAATCAACCTACATTTATTAATACCAACAGTAATTCAAAAGACAGCATCAGGTTTTTTATTGGCTTTCATCATGTAAGAATATTTAATGACTCTCTGCAAGCCGTGAGTGACAGCTTACATTATTCCACCATCGATTCCACCTTCAAACTCTTTGGTAATCCGGTTTGCTGGAATAACAATACACAGTTGAGCGGAGACACCATTTATTTATTTACAGAAAAACAACAAGCAAAAAGATTGTACGTTTATTATAATGCCATGGTAATCAATAAAACGTCTACCCATCTTTTCAATCAAATTTCGGGAAGAACTTTAAATGGATATTTTAAAGAAGGTAATATTGATTATATCAGCATTAAAGGAGCCCCTGCCGAAAGCATTTTCTACCCTCAGGATGATGACAGCGCTTATATTGGAATGAACAAAAGCAAAGGTGATGTTATCAATATTTTATTTCTCCATAAAGAAATGCATAAAATAAAATTAATTAATGACGTTGACGGTACACTCTATCCGATGAATCAAATTCCTGAAGGAATGAAATTTCTTGATAACTTTAAATGGCAGGAAGAGAGACGTCCTAAAAATAAATTGGAATTGTTTGAGTAATCGTAAAAAAGAAAAATTGATTTGAAAGCATTTTTCACCTTTTGTATTTTATCCATCAACATCCTTTCCGGGTATGCGCAAGATATTTTTGTCGGCAATTGGGAAATGATTAATCCCGATCAGGAAAATACTACTCCCCTAAAACTATCTTTCAAAATTGGAGCACCTGAAAGAAACATTTTATACCCTGCAGAACTACATTTGGAATGCGATAGTTTTATCGCAACCTATCACTTGTTATTAGCAAAAAAGAATACAAGGCAACTAGCTATTGGGAATACAAAATATCCAATCTCCGAAACTCCATTCGGCATTGAAAACTGGACGATCTTGTTAAATGGCACATTGGATTTCAGTAAAAATATTAAAGACAATCCCATTCTTTCTTTAAATAGAATTTTCACCAAGAAATTCGGAATACCTTTTCCTGATCTTACATCTTTTCCTAAACAAAGAATACTAACTGCTAAAAAAATACGAGATTTTTTACAAAATGGCCCCATCCAACTCCGAAAAATCAATAATGAAATATGGAACGATTCTGCCACATTTAAAATTTTACAACCCAAACAATCCCCTGCCTATCTTGGTCTTATTGATACCATTTTTGTAAGTTCAAAAAATGGCAGCATACATTTTCTCGACAATAAAGACAATGATATCATTTCTTTGAAATTCAATAAAGACAATATCGTTGACCAGATTGATTCCAAAAAAAATAGAGACAATGAAGATTTTCAATTAGATACAGGATTGAATATTATCGTTTTATTTGCTGATGATTATGGCAATCGGGGCACTTCCTCAGCTAAGGTTAATCTTGAATTTGAAAACACGTCAAAAGTGCTGGACTTTAATGAAAAACAAAATATTGCATCCACTTTCATCGCTGCAAAAGTTTTTTTAAAATACAATAAAGAAGACGAAACGAAATTTCAGGAATATTATAGTTATGATAATGATCCTACGCCACTAAATCCAGGAGGTCTCATTCCTGCAAATAAAAAGGGAAATAATACAGCCACCAATCAACTTATTGGCAGTCTGGTATCTAACTCACAACAACTCACTTTTGCAATTTGGGATGATGCTATAGAAGATGGAGACAGTATTTCTTTAAGTATTAATGACAACTGGATTGTAAAAGGGTTTCCTGTGTTGAAAAAACCGCAATTTATTACAGTCACGCTTCAGCCTGGACCTAATGTCATTACATTCATGGCCGATAATTTAGGTTCTATTATTCCCAATACTTCAGTGCTTGAAATAATTGATGGTAAAAAGCGGAAGTCTTTTTATATAGAAACAGATTTGAACCTTAATAAATTTATTAGGATTTATTACGATACTAAATAAACCTGATTACATACCATTGCTAAACATATCAGCTTGATTTCATTGGACTATTCAGCTATCTCAAGCGCATTTCACCAAAATAAGCAAGAATAAATAATAAATCAAATAGGTT
This sequence comes from Candidatus Kuenenia stuttgartensis, assembly GCA_943330835.2. Next base: position 1,114 of record CALQJH020000036.1, on the reverse strand, counting down.
GCTATTGCATTTTTGATACTAAAATCATTAAAAACTAAGATTTCTTCATGACTATTTAGCCGATTTCAGCCGTTTTCCCCTATTTTTGCCCACCTTAAAACGAATAAAAAAGCATTATGGAAAAATTGATCTACCTCGTACCTGCAATGGGCATTATTGGCCTCTTGTATACGTTTATTAAATTCAATTGGGTATCTAAGCAAGATGCTGGAACTGCACGCATGAAAGAAATTAGCGATTATATCGCAGAAGGTGCCATGGCATTCTTGAAAGCCGAATGGAAGGTACTTGGCTATTTTGTAGTAATTGTTGGTTTATTATTGGCCGTAATGGCACAATCAAATTCTAATTCGCATTGGAGTATTGCAGTGGCTTTTGTCATTGGTGCGATATTAAGTGCGACTGCAGGATATATTGGAATGAAGGCAGCTACCAAAGCAAATGTTCGTACGGCTCAAGCAGCAAGAACAAGTTTGAGTAAAGCGTTGAATGTGTCTTTTACCGGAGGCGCCGTAATGGGTGTTGGTGTGGCAGGCTTAGCAGTACTTGGACTTGGTAGTTTATATATTATTTTAAAACATTTTTTTGCTCCTAATGCGTCCATAGATTCTGAAGAAATGGTCAGAACGATTGAAGTATTGACTGGATTTTCTTTAGGTGCAGAATCTATAGCATTATTTGCCCGTGTGGGTGGAGGTATCTATACCAAGGCAGCTGATGTTGGTGCGGATCTTGTTGGTAAAGTGGAAGCTGGTATTCCTGAAGATGATCCAAGAAATCCTGCAACTATTGCCGATAATGTTGGTGATAATGTTGGTGATGTAGCTGGTATGGGTGCTGATTTATTTGGTTCTTATGTGGCTACAGTATTGGCTACAATTGTATTAGGACAACAAACTACGATTGTAAACGGAACAGATGCACTTAATGGATTTTCTCCTATTATTCTTCCTATGTTGATTGCAGCTGCAGGTATCATATTCTCCATCATCGGAACAATATTTGTTCGTATTAGCGACAAAGCTGGTATCAATACGGCTACTGTACAAAATGCTTTGAATATGGGCAATTGGGGATCTATGATTTTAGCGGGTCTCGCGTCTGTATTATTAGT
>CALQJH020000035.1 GCA_943330835.2 Candidatus Kuenenia stuttgartensis | reverse complement strand
ATCTAACGTGTGTACATGTACGAACCAATAAATATCAGCGCGCTTTGGTTTGCCGCGAAGAATACTGTACATAATTTTGTGCTCGATTTCCTTGGGGTTATTTGCACTGGTTAAATAAACAAGATGCGTAGCACATTTTGGCACCGTAGTATCATTACTAAGCTCTTCAATTTTAGGAATGTATTCTTCTACTCTTACAAATTCAACGTACCTGTTCTTTATTTTTCTTGCACGGAACCAAACGTACATTACCGTAAATAAACATCCTCCAATAATTAAGGTAACAAATCCTCCATGAGGAAATTTATCAAGATTAGCAATTAAAAAAGAGATTTCAATACCGATATATAAAACTAAAAACATCCAAATTAATATCGGAGTAACTCTTCTGGAAACTAAATAATTAGAAAATAAAATGGTGGTCGCCAGCATACATAGCGTAATGGCTAAACCATACGCAGCTTCCATTGCACCAGATGACCGGAAATAAAGCACGATGGTACAACATCCTACAAACAACAAAGTATTGATACCAGGAATAAACAATTGTCCCTTGGCTTCAGTAGGATATTTTATTTTCATCTTTGGCCACAGATTTAATCGAATGGCTTCACTGATTAAAGTAAATGAACCGCTTATTAAGGCCTGACTTGCAATAATAGCAGCAGCAGTAGCGATGATAATTCCCCACAATAAAAACCAATCAGGCATAATAGCATAGAATGGATTTCTCATATTCACCCCATTTGTAAACACTACCCCTTTATGATTTAAAAGCCATGCGCCTTGTCCAAGATAATTGAGAATTAAACAAGATTTTACATAAATCCAGGAGATTCGAATGTTCCCTCTTCCGCAATGGCCTAGATCGCTGTACAATGCTTCGGCACCCGTTGTACATAAAAAAACTGCACCTAAAATCCAAAAGCCGGAAGGATAAACCGTCAGTAATTTTATGGCATAATAAGGATTAAATGCTTTTAAAACAGAGAAGTCAGCAGATATATGAGAAAGGCCAAGTAAGGCGAGCATCAGAAACCAAACAGACATTACAGGACCAAACATTTTACCTATTGAATTGGTTCCGAATTGTTGCATAAAAAACAAAACGGCTAAAATAGCAAGTACAATAATAATGATGGTGTTGTCTTGAATATCATTGAACACTGGAATATTTTTCAATCCTTCAATAGCAGAAGTAATGGAGATGGGAGGTGTAATCATACCATCAGCCAATAATGCAGCGCCGCCAAGCATTGCGGGTATTACTAACCATTTCTTTTGTCTTCTCACTAATGTGTACAAAGAAAATATGCCTCCTTCCCCTTTGTTATCTGCCTGTAAAGTTAATAACACATACTTTAGTGTAGTCTGCAACGTTAGTGTCCATATAATACAGGATAATCCGCCTACAATCAAGAGCTCTTCAATTGGTTTACCATTTATAATGGCGCTAAATACATACAAAGGCGAGGTTCCAATATCACCATAAATTATTCCTAATGCAATTAATAGACCAGCTGCAGATACCTTGTTAAAATTGTGTTTTTCCACTAAAGAGATTTTTCGGTGATTTTTTCAATCAAATAATTAAAAAGCCAGCACAAATGTAAAAGTAAAAAGTGTATAAAGTTGGCAATTTTGTTTAAATATTATACAAGGTATCTTCACGATTTGGAAAGTATTTTACAACAAGAGCCCCTTTCTTTTGAAAAGGGGCTCCAAACAAACAATAATCACAAAACAAACTTTAATTAAAATATTAGTATTTATGCTTTAGCTGTAAATTAATCTGGTTTTTTACCATCTAAAAAGGTATTGATAGTGCTAATTTCTATCTTATTATCATCAGTTGATTTAACAGTATAATTACTGTAGAATGTTTCAACATCTGCAATCTGGACATTCATTTCCATATTGCGGCGAAGGTAAGCTGGCACAGTTTCAAACTCATTATTAGGATCGGCAGCATTTACGTTGAACGATAAGTTACGCAACTTTGCTATCCTTTCCGCAGCCCGGCGCCTAAGTTCTGCTGTTTCGTCCTGCAAAGCAGGCTCCTCAACATCAGCATTCATGATGGGCTGAGTTTGTTGTACAAGCGGTTCCTCCGCCGCTGTTGTTGATTCTTTAACGACCAATTGCATTTCAAAAACAGGTTCGTCTTCCTGCGCTGAAAGTTGCAATTGGTGTTGATCTTCTATGGATTTGGATTCAGAAGTAATTGGCGTCTCCTCAGCATAAATCTGCATCGGTTTAGCCAAATAGCTACCCGACGAAAGGTTGCTAGCAGGATTAAAGTCTTCAATGATTTTATTTTCAGCAGCTTGAATATTCTTTGATTCAGCTATTGGTTCAACTTTCTTTGGTTCAGCTGATATTTCTTCAAAAGATAATTTAGTTGTTGGAATTTGATCAAACGATGAAGAGATTTCATAAAAAACTGGCTCGTCTGATTCTTCTTCAACAGCAAAACTTATAACAGGATGAACCTCGTCATACTCCGTTAAGGTAGGCATCATCGGATCTATCGTCAATGAAGTTTGTGGAGCATTATTGACAACAGGTATTTCAATTTCAACAACTGGCAATTCAATGTTTTTTGTTTCTACAACAATCTCAGAAGTAACAGGAATAGAGAATGCAGGTTCTTTCGGTATCTCTAATTCAAAAACAATCTTATCTGCTTCTAAAGACTTTTCTTTAGATAAATCTTTAGAAAATGGATCCTTATGATTAAACCCTGTAGCAATAAGAGTTATGCCAATATTATTTCCTAAAGTATTATCATATCCTAATCCTAAAATCACATCTGTATCTTCTCCTGCTTCTGATAATAAATGATTTTGAATCACCTCTACTTCATCCATAGTGAATTCGTGTTCGCCCTCAGCACTATTAATATTAATTAAAATCCACTTCGCTCCTCTGATTTCACTATCATTCAATAATGGAGAAGTCAATGCATTTTCAATGGCAACCTGTGCTCTGTTTTCTCCTTCGGCAGTTGAACTTCCCAATATCGCCACACCTCCTTCACTCATTACGGTACAAACATCCGCGAAATCGACATTAATTTGACCGGTACTGTTAATGACATCTGTGATACATTTTGCAGCAGTTGCCAAAACATTATCAGCTCTTCCAAAAGCTTCTTTCATTTTTAAATTACCAAACTGGTGACGAAGTTTGTCATTACTAATTACCAGCAAAGTATCAACGTGATCTTTTAATAGATTGATCCCCGCCTGAGCTTGAGCTAATCTTTTTTTACCTTCATACGCAAATGGAGTAGTTACAATTCCTACAGTTAGAATTCCTAATTCTTTACAGATTTGAGCAATGATTGGTGCACCGCCAGTTCCTGTACCGCCGCCCATTCCTGCTGTGATGAAGGCCATCTTGGTATTCACTTCCAAAATGCGTTTAATTTCTTCCAGACTTTCTTCCGTAGCCTGACGACCAATTGAAGGATTCGCACCTGCACCCAAACCTTGTGTAAGGGTTGGACCAAGTTGTATTTTATTAGGCACTTTACTTAAAGCGATAGCTTGAGCATCTGTGTTGCAGATGATAAAATCTACGCCTTCTATATTTTGAGAATACATATGGTTAACAGCATTGCTGCCACCACCGCCAACACCAATTACTTTGATAATGGATGATTGTTCTTTAGGTAAATCAAAATGAATCATATTGATAAAATTATAGGTTAGTATATGGGTTATAGTTAGTTTTTTGTTAGAATTTAGTATCTTCTTCCTCTTTGAAAATGTCTATTAAATTATCTTTGAAGGAATCCAAGAATGCCTTTAAAGACTTACGCTGTGTAATAGCAACACTTGTTGGTTCTTCGACTACAATATTATCTGCCATTTTATCTCCCGCCTCAACTATTGAAGACTGATCCAAGAGAGCTGCATGCTCCACCTTGATAAAATTAGCAGACATCTGCTTTTGTTTATTATCATAATCATTGTACCCTTTTAGAATCAAGCCAATACAAGTACTGTACATGGGCATAGCAATTTCATCGTTGTGTTCTCCAGATAAATGTTCATTAGGAAATCCAATGCGTGCATTCAATCCCGTTAGGTATTCCGTTAATTGTAAAAGATGTTTCAATTGAGAGCCGCCGCCAGTTAAGATGATGCCGCCATTTAGCATGCGATGATCTAACCCAACTTGCTTTAAATGAAAAGAAACAAAATCCATAATTTCACTCATCCGAGCCTGGATAATATTTGCAAGATTTTTTACAGAGATTTCTTTTGGTGCCAATCCACGCAAACCTGGAATGGTAATAAATGTATTCGCTTTCGCCTCATCACTTAATGCACTGCCAAACTGAACTTTCATAGCTTCTGCCTGTGTTTTTAAAACACCCAATCCCAACTTAATATCGTTAGTGATATTTTCACCTCCGAAAGGTATCACTGCAGTATATTTCAACACCCCTTCATGAAATACAGCAAGATCAGTAGTTCCACCGCCGATATCAACAATTGCCACACCAGCTTCCAAATCCTGATCACTCATAACTGCTGCTGCAGATGCCAACGGTTGTAAAACCAAATCCTTTGTTATCAAGCCAGATTTCTCCACGCTTCTGTTGATGTTGCGAATCGCATTTTTATCTCCAGTGATGATATGAAAATTTGCACCAACTTTTACACCGCTGTATCCAATTGGATTAGCAATGTTCGGAAAATTATCTACGGTAAATTGTTGCGGAATAACATCTATGATTTGATCACCCAATGGAATGTAGGTGCGATATTGATCAGCAACTAATCTGTCAATCTCATCCTGACAAATTTCATCTTCCGTATTTTGTCTGACAATATCTCCCCTTGTTTGCAAACTCTTAATATGTTGTCCTGCGATACCAACATAAACTTCTTTGATTTGTAACTCAGGATTGTTTTCATAACATCTTTCCAAAGCTGTTTGGATTGCTTTGATGGTTTGGTCAATGTTTAAAACCATACCATGTTGTACTCCATTACTATTAGCACGCCCAAATCCAAGGATTTCAAGCTTGCCAAATTCGTTTTTTCTTCCCGCAATAGCGGCAATCTTTGTAGTGCCTATATCTAGACCTACAATAATGGGTTGTTCGTGACTCATAATGTTTGTTTGTGTGATTGTTTGTGTGTTTGTTTGTATGTTTTGATCTTTTGTTTCCATTTTATATTTTTATTTAAAGTCTATATATTATAAATGAATTGTTACTTTTTCTTTTTGACTGTTTTATGATTCGTTTTAACTTTTGTATTTTTTGTAGCTTTGACAATTTTCTTAGGCTTTGTCTTTTCTTGTTTTTTTTGAACTACTGTTTTTATTTCCGGCTTTTTTAAAATTCCGTTCGGCTTCGCATCCTTTAAAAAAGTTTGACTTGTTACTTCTTTTTTTGCGGGTATTGGAGTTGCATCCTCTTCGACTTCATCTCTTTGAAACGACTGCAAAATCATTGTTATGTCGGTGGTATTGCTGGAGCTATCCTGCACTAGAGTCTGTGTTGTATCGCCAGACATTCTCAAAGAATAATCAGCCATTGCTTTCATCATAGCCATAGTTCTTAAAGAATCTTCTTTTACATCTTCAAGTCCTTTTATACTCGCAACAATTTGCCCTGAAAAGTCAAGTCTGATTTTATTGTATTTCTTCCAGCCATAAACAGGAATTATTTTTTTATAGAATAATTTAAATTTTTCAAATTTTTCTTCTATATTTTTATCGTCACCAAATAAAATAAGCTGGTCGCCCATTTTAGGTACTAGGTCAAAATGATTTTGTTCAATAATATTCACCTGATCAATCATTGCCATTAAAAAACTGTCTTTTTGAATATACAAGCTCATTAATTTTATTCCTCCTAACAAGACGCTATCAGCTTTAGATAATACTTTTAATGTTGTTGGAAAGTTTGTAAAAACCGGTAGCCGTGCAGAATGTCTGTTACTTAATGGAAGCATGTTCAATGACTGATCTATATAAAAAGAGCTTCCATCGATGGCGAAAATTCTAGCTACAGGATCTTTCTCTATAATTTCTGCATTCAATAAACCATTCTTATCAAAATACAATTCTGCTTTACTAATCCACACATCTTTTTTCAATTCTTTTTCTATAACATCAAGACGAAATTCATTGATGCGCTTGCCTTTTATGTTGTTACCAGCCGAATGTTGAATAATCTCAAGTACATCATGCTTGTCAATAAAAAAATTATTACTGACACCCAAAATTTCAATATAAACCCCCGTGCAACGTTTCGCCTCTTTTACATACAATCCACTAACCAATAAGGTTGTTGTGCCCGCACCTAAAAGAATCCAAATGGTAGTCAGGATTATTTTTTTAAAATTTATTTTTTCTAAAAACTTCATTTTTATTTATTAAACGACTTGTTCTAAAATATTTTTTATGGGTAATACCATGGTGTCTATATCCCCTGCGCCGGCCATAATCAACATTTCAATTGTATGGTTATTTTTTTCTTTTTTTATACATTCTATCAACGCTTCTTTTGAACAACAAGTCGCTTTTTGAATATTCATTTTTGATGCTAGCATTTCGCTTTCTATTCCAACAATCGGCTTTTCTCTCGCAGGATAAATCGGCAATAAATAAACCTCATCGGCAAGATTTAAAGCAGCAGCAAATCCATCTGCAAAATCTCTTGTTCTGCTATATAAATGTGGCTGAAAAACCACTGTACATTTTTTGTTAGGATATAAACCCTTAGCTCCTTTTATCAAAGCATTTAATTCCTGAGGATGGTGAGCGTAATCATCAATCATAACTAATGAATCATTTTTGATAATATACTCAAATCTTCTTTTTACGCCTTTGAATGCAGAAAGAGCCTTTTTAATTTTATCGTTGGAGATACCAATTTGTTTGGCAACAGCAATCGAAGCAACCGCATTCTCAATATTGTGAAGGCCTCCCATATTCAAGGAAATATTCTCTACATCTTCTTCCTTCATTTTTACATCAAATAAATAACTGCCATTATCAATGCTGATATTACTTGCATAACAATTTGCTTTTGTATCATTTAAACTATAGGTGATTTTTCGCGGCGATTTAAAATCGTCTGAATTTTCCAACCCATATTTACTGATCAGGATTCCATCTTCTTTCACTTTTCCACTAAATTCAACAAAGGCTTCTGCGAATTTTTCAGCAGTGCCATAGATGTCAAGATGATCAGGATCTATTGCAGTTATTATGGCAACATCCGGATTCAATTTCAAAAAACTTCTGTCATATTCGTCAGCTTCTACAACACAAACATTTTTTTCACTGCCCCAGAAATTAGTCTCATAGTTTGAGGCTATTCCGCCAAGAAATGCATTGCATCCGTATTCGCTATGTCTGAGTATGTGTGCAATCATGGTACTTGTTGTTGTTTTGCCATGGGTACCTGCAACACAAATATTAAATGACCCTTGTGTAATTAATCCAAGCACTTCACTTCTCTTCATGATGGTATAACCATGCTCCAAAAAATAGTTGTACTCTTTGTGATCTAAAGAAACAGCAGGTGTATAAACTACTAAAGCCGCTTCTTTGTTAATCAAGTCAAGATTATCTTCATAATGTATTGCTATACCTTCTGCTTGCAATTGTTTGGTGAGTTGCGTTTCAGTTTTATCATAACCACTTACTTTCACGCCTCTGCTATTGAAATACCTTGCAATTGCACTCATCCCAATTCCGCCAATACCAATAAAATAAACAGACATGCCGCTGCCCTCTCCTGTTTGGAGTTTGTTGATTAATTCGGTAATATGACTGTTGTTGTTCATTAATTTAAATAATTCAAAATTTCTTTTGCGATAATTTCATCTGCATTTGATACACTCATTTTTTTGATATTGATTGTCATTTTTTCTTGCAAATTAATATTGTTAATCAAGTCAATTACTTTAGGCATCAATTCTTTAACCACATTTTTATCTGCTACCATCATCGCGGCATTTTTGTCTACTAATTTTTTTGCATTTGCAGTTTGATGATCTTCTGCAGCATGGGGGAAAGGCACAAACACTACTGGCTTTCCCGTGATACATAATTCAGAAACTGCCATGGCACCACTCCGACTTATAATAACATCTGCCGCTGCGTAAGCATATTCCATCTGAACAATAAAATCACTTACGAATACCTGTTTTTTGCTCTTGCAGGTTGCCAATGCTTTTTCCAAATAAGGCTTTCCTGTTTGCCAGATTAATTGCAGATTTTTTTGTTCAAAAACATCGATACTTTTTTCAATAGCTTCATTGATACTTTTTGCACCAAGACTTCCACCTACAACCAAAACAGTTTTTTGATCAGTGCTTAAATTGAAATGCTCCAAGCCTTCCGCTTTACTTACCGCCATCTTTACAATCGATGTTCTTACAGGATTTCCGCTAACAATAATTTTAGCGCACGGGAAAAATCTTTCCATTCCATCTGTCGCTGTAAAAATTATTGCGGCTTTTTTACCGAGCATCATGTTACTTTTTCCAGCAAAAGAATTGGCTTCATGAATAAATGTTGGAATCCGTTTAGATTGAGCATACCTCAATACTGGAAAACTCGAGTATCCTCCAACACCGATAATGGCATCCGGCTTATACCTTTTTATGATACTGGAAACCTGAATAAAACTTTGGATAAGTTTAAAAGGCAATCCAATATTTTTTATCAAAGAACTTCTATTAAATCCTGCAATCGTTAACCCCTCAATTTCATATCCCGCCTGTGGTACTTTTTCCATTTCCATTTTTCCTTTTGCACCGATAAAAAGAAAGGTCGAATCTGGCGCTATCTTTTTTATCGCATGAGCAATGGCAATAGCCGGAAAAATATGTCCTCCAGTACCTCCTCCCGCTATTATAAATCTCTTGCCTGACATGATTCAAATTTTGCTATTACCCATTTAAGCTTCAGTTACAGTTGCAGCCGTTGCTTGTTCTTCAATTTTTTCCAATTGCGATCCCTCCAATTGCTCCACATTTCTTGCTACACTTAAAATAATTCCAATAGAAACACATGTGAAGAAAAAACTACTTCCCCCCATACTTACCAACGGGAGCGTAACGCCGGTATTGGGAAACAAACTCACATTAACACCCATATTGGCAATAGCTTGAATAACCAAGGTAAAACTCAATGCTAAGGCAAGGAATGCGCCAAAAGCAAATGGACATTTTCTATAAATTCTGATACATCTGAATAAAAACAACAAGTAAATAAACAACATGAATGCTGCACCAAACAATCCATACTCTTCTATAATAATAGCATAAATAAAATCACTGTAACAATGCGGCAAAAAATTTCTTTGAACACTATTACCAGGACCAAGACCCAAAAAACCACCATTTGCAATGGCAATTTTTGCCTGATTGATTTGATAAGTTTTTTCGCCATCATCATCTTTCTTGCTATACAAAAAAGTCTGTATCCTGCTTACCCAGGTTGGTATTCTTCCTGAAGCTAAAAATGCCGGAAGTTTTTTTGCCTGGTGCGTCTCTTTGTCATAATTAGAAACAGCAACACTCACTAACATCACAACAGGTAACAATGCAATTCCAATTGTCAATAAAAGATGCTTTGTACTTACCCTTCCTATAAACATCAATAATATACTTGTGCCAAAAATGAGCATTGCAGTGGAGAGATTTGCAGGTGCAATCAACAAGCATATTATTAAAACAGGAACGATTATAGGCACAAAACCTTTGAAAAAACTCTTGATAACAAGTTGCTTTCTACTCAACATTCTACTCATATACATAAACAACGCAAGCTTCGCCAAATCAGAAGTTTGGAAGGTCATGTTGATTACTGGCAATTTTATCCATCTGCTTCCCGCATTTAATTCAACTCCAAAAAACAAAGTATAAATCAACAAAGGAATTGATAGTAGAAAAATATACAGCGCCAATTTTGAAAAGAACGTGTAATTAACCCTATGAGCAAAATAAATCACCACTAAACCTACTAATATAAAAGCAAATTGTTTGAATAAATAACTCTCTGTAGATCTGCTCATTCTATACGCCAATGAACCCGTACTGCTGTATACTAATAACAAACTAGCTAAAGTCAGTATTAGCACAATAGCCCAAATCGCTTTATCTCCTCTCGTTTTGTTTACAATATTTGCTGGAACATCCCCGATATTTTTAAAGGGTGCAGCAACAGCTAATTCGCTTTCATCAGAAAGACCCAAAAAGTTTTTTAATCTATTTTTAAATGACGTCATTATTTTATTTCAAGAACATTATTAATCCGGTTATCAATGCTTGTATTCGTTATTATAAATCCCGAACAGCTTCCTTAAACTGGTTGCCCCTGTCTTCATAATTTTTAAATAAGTCAAAACTTGCGCATGCAGGACTAAGTAAAACAGCCTCTCCTTTATTTGCAAAATGGAACGCAGATTGAACGGCCTCTTTAGCACTTAAAGTATCGACAATCAACGGTACAATATCTCCAAAGGCTTCATGAATTTTGGTATTATCTGTTCCCATACAAATAATAGCTTTTACTTTTTCTGAAACCAATTCTTTCAAAACATTATAATCATTTCCTTTATCCACGCCGCCAAGAATCATAATCACAGGCTTGTTCATACTTTCCAATGCATACCAGGTGCTGTTGACGTTAGTAGCCTTGCTGTCATTAATAAACTCCACCCCTTTGATGGTAGCGACTTTCTCCATTCGATGTTGTAAACTCTCAAATGTTTGTAATGCTTCTCTGATTTTTTCTTTGCGTATATCCAACGCTGTTGCTGCCATACTTGCTGCCATACTGTTATATTGATTGTGCTTTCCTTTT
>CALQJH020000034.1 GCA_943330835.2 Candidatus Kuenenia stuttgartensis | reverse complement strand
TGCCTACTTTATCGAAGTAAGACAAGGGAAGGATGTGAAGACAACGAGAGTGATGAAGTTTTAAACATAACTAGCCGACGGTTTAAACCGTCGGCTATGATAAAATCTTAAACTTTTAAAAGGCCTGCTCCTTAATTGGGGCAGGTTTTTTTAAGTAAGAACTGCCATTTTTTATTTTCATTAAACTAATGTTAACGAAAGCAATCTAAAGCGCTCTTTAAAAGCAATATCTTAATTTGCATATTCTTTATTACAAACAAAATCCAAAAATGAACCTCCTCAGAATTTTCACCATTAGCTTTTTAATTTTCTCCCATTCAAATTTAATTGCTCAACAAAATCAAAAACCTAACGTTTTATTTATTGCCATAGACGATTTAAAACCAATATTAGGGTGCTATGGAGATTCATTAGTGAAAACACCTAATATAGATAGGTTAGCGAAAATGGGGACTGTGTTTATGAATAATTATTGTCAACAAGCAGTATGTGGGCCAACCCGGGCAAGTTTAATGACAGGTAAACGTCCCGACTATACGAAGGTCTGGGATTTGAAAACTACCATGCGTGATATGAACCCAGACATTTTATCTATTCCGCAATATTTTGCAAGTCAGGGATATTCGACACAAGGCATCGGAAAGGTCTACGATCCAAGATGTGTAGATAAAGAATTAGATAAGCCATCATGGTCTGTGCCTTACTACAAAACAGATCCTAAATATTATGATACTAAATTGGGGGAACCCGCATTAATGAGATATCAATTGCCTGAAACGAGAGCATTGGTAGATAAATATTTCAAAGAAGCAACAGATCAAGGAATGAAAAAATCTGAAGCCAATGATTATGTATTAAAAAGAATAAGACCTACATCAGAATGTATAGATGTTCCTGATAATGCTTACAACGATGGTGCAAATGCATTACAGGCAAAGGATATTTTAATTAAATTAAACAAAAAAGCAGAGCCCTTCTTTTTTGCAGTAGGATTCGCTAAGCCACACTTGCCTTTTGTATCTCCAAAGAAATATTGGGATTTATATAAAAGAGAAGATATGCCATTGGCGCCATTTCAAGAGAAATCGAAAAATGCTGTTGATGTAGCTTATCATAATGCAGGTGAAATAAGAGCTTATTCAGATATTGCACCTTTGACTTCTTTTTCAGATACAAAGGAATATGGTCTTTCATTACCAATTGACAAACAAAAAGAATTAATTCAAGGGTATTATGCGGCTATTTCTTATACAGATGCTCAAGTCGGTATATTGTTAAATACATTAGATTCTCTTGGCCTTACCAAGAATACTATTATTGTTTTGTGGGGAGATCATGGTTGGCATTTAGGGGATCACAATTTATGGTGTAAGCATACCAATTTTGAACAAGCAACCCATGCGCCATTGATTATTTCTTCTCCAAAAATAAAATCAAATAAAACTACATCTCAGACAGAATTTGTAGATATTTTTCCAACACTTTGTGAGTTGGCTAGTTTGAAAATTCCGGAAAATCTTGATGGCGTTAGTTTGCTGCCGGTTATGAAAAATTCAAAAGCAACTGTTAAAGAATATTCTGTAAGTCAATATCCCAGAAGTGGTGGAGACCCGGAGACAGACAGGTTAGGGTATGCGAGTGCTAAAGTAATGGGATACTCCATAAGAGATGCTCGTTACAGGTATACGGTATGGATGAAAAATAATTTCAGAAGCACTCAGCCTTTTGATCAAAGTTTAATTTTAGGCGAAGAATTATACGACTATCAGGTAGATCCTTTAGAAAAAGAAAATGTCGTGAATGAAAAAAAATATGAAAAAGAAACTGCTGCAAGGAGAAACGAGATGATCACATTTTTCAAATCACAACAAAAATAAAGTAGCATTAAATTTGCTTTACCATTCAGTTAAGAGTGGTTATTAATTATCGCATATGAATAAAATGATTAGAATAGGTTTTCTTGTCATCATGGCCTTTACAGTATCAAATACTTCTGCTCAAATTACATACAAATGTACAGATACAGCAAAATCCAATAAGTCTAAATCTTGTTGCATGAAATCAGTACCCAGCAGATTTCAACATACACTTTCTTTAAATCAACAGACAAATTTAAATAACAATAATAATCATGAAGGCATGGTTTGGATTCCTTCAGGAGTTTTTTTGATGGGTGGAGATAATGACCAGGCAAGAGCTGATGAATTTCCTAAACATCAGGTAAAGCTTAATGGGTTTTTCATGGATCAAACTGAAGTGACTAATTCGCAATTTGAAAAGTTTGTAGCAGCTACTCATTATATCACCACGGCGGAGAAAAATGTAGATTGGAATGAATTGAAAAAGCAATTACCACCGAATACTCCAAAGCCCGATTCGGAGTTATTAAAAGCGGCTTCATTGACTTTTGTTCCAACACCCGAACCGGTAAATCTTAACGATTACAGTCAATGGTGGCAATGGAAGCACGGGGCTGATTGGAAGCATCCTAATGGGCCGGAATCTAATATCATCGGTAAAGAAAATTATCCAGTAGTTCAGGTGAGTTGGGATGATGCAACCGCCTATTGCAAATGGGCCGGTAAGCAATTGCCAACTGAAGCCGAATGGGAGTATGCTGTTAGAGGTGGTCAGAAAAATACCATTTATAGCTGGGGCAATTCTCCTATAGATTCTGGAGGATATCAATGTAATTATTGGCAAGGTAGTTTTCCCGACAGGAATGACACACTTGATCACTTTTATGGGTCAGCTCCGGTTAAATCTTTTCCTCCCAATAAATATGGGCTTTATGATATGTCCGGAAATGTTTGGGAATGGTGTAATGATTTATATAACAATACTTATTATAAAGAATTTGCAAAAACAAAATTAGGGATAAATCCACTTGGCCCTAAAAAAAGTTATGATCCTGATGAGCCGCTGGTTTCAAAGCGTGTGATGAGAGGTGGTTCATTTTTATGCAATGAATCTTATTGCAGTGGGTATAGAAATTCAAGTAGAATGAAAAGCTCTAATGATACAGGAATGGAGCATGTCGGATTTAGATGCGTTTCCAAATAAATATTTTAAAAAATGAAATTAAATTCGTTCAGTATTATTTTATTGGGATTGTTTTTTTCAGTAAAAATAGTTGCACAGGATATTAATAAAGGGAAATTGATTTATTCAAATGATTTAAGCTATTCAAATGATGTGAAGACTTGGATCATGGAAGGACCCGGTAAAATTGATTTTGTAGACCATGCTCTGCAAATGTATTCTCCAAATGAAGAAGGTCATCATGTTTTTTGGTGCCCTCAGGATTTCCCTAAAAGTTTTGTTGCAGAATGGGATGCACAGAATCTCGAAACAGATGCGGGGTTATGCATTGTTTTTTTTGGGGCAAAAGGGTTAAATGGTGAAAGTGTTTTTGATTCATCTATGCCTAAAAGATCAACGGGTGTATTTACGGATTATACAAAAGGCGCAATGAATTGTTATCATATTTCTTATTATGCCAATGCAAAAGATGACACACATCGCGAGACAGTTAATCTCAGGAAAAACAAAGGATTCAATTTGGTCATGACAGGAGAGAAAGGTATTCCTATTGAATCTTTGCAACTTCATCATTTAAAATTAATCAAAGACATGGGCCATATTGTCATGTATGTTGATGACAGAAAAGTTATAGATTGGCAAGATGATGGCATTAAATATGGTGCGGTTATTGAAGATGGAAAAATTGGCTTTAGGCAAATGAAATGGACAAGGTTTTCCTATAAAAATTTGAAGGTTTGGGATTTCACAAAAAAATAAATGTAATTAAATATTCAAAATGAAAAAATCAGTTTTAAAGTTTAGCCTAGTAATGTTAGGATTGTGTTTTGGTTCCACCATCTTGTTTTCTTTTGAAGAAATCAAGTTAATAAAATCAAAGACGGGAAATAATGAAGTAGTTCCCCATCAAAAAAATCGAGTTGTAACAAACAAATCGAAAGTAGATCGATTGACTAGTGACAGGATAAATTTAAAAAACAACTCATCAAAAAATACAGAAGAAAAAAGACCTGACATCTTATTTTTTCTTGCAGATGACATGATGTCCATCGCTTGTGAACCTTATGGAAATCTGGATGTACATACGCCAAATTTAGCGAAGCTCGCAAAAGAAGGAATGTGTTTTGATAACATGAATAATGCCACTGCAATGTGCGGCCCTACACGTCAAAGTCTTTATACAGGCATCTTCCCCGTAAAGAATGGCTCTTACCCTAATCATGCCCAGGTATATGAAAATATTGTAAGTATTGCTCAGCATTTTATTGGATTAGGGTATCGTGTAGGCCTCATTGGTAAACAACACTATGCACCTTTAGTAAACTTTCCTTTTGAATATCTTGGCGGCAGGAATAGTGATAACGGTGACGGTGTTGATATTCAATTATTGGATGCAGATAAATTTATCAAAAAAGATAAAACTAAACCATATTTGCTATTTGTATGTACGAATCAGCCACATACTCCTTGGAACAGAGGGAATCAGGAATTGTATAATGCTAAGAAATTAAAAGTTCCTCCATTCTTGGTGGATACAAAAGAAACCAGATCGGCTCTTGCTAGATATTATGCTGAAATAACTTACGCTGATAGTTTGGTTGGGGATTGTATGAATATCGTTGATAGGAATAACAATAAAGACAATACACTTTTCATCTTCGCAAGTGAACATGGCTCATCTTTACCTTTTGGAAAATGGACTTGTTATAACATGGGTTTGAAATCAGCTTTTATTGCACGCTGGCCTAAAGTTATTAAGCCTTCTACAAGGACGGCTATTTTAGCTCAGTATATAGATGTGTTGCCAACTTTGTATGAAGCTGCTGGAGGCGTTCCGAAATCTTTAAGAGGAAACAAAGAAAAAACGATGCCATTGGATGGAACAAGTTTCTTCGCAACTTTTAAAGGGAAAGATATTGAAATCAGGAACTATGTTTATGGCGTTCAAACGACTCGTGGCATTGCAAATGGATCCGATAATTATCCTGTACGTTCGAT
This sequence comes from Candidatus Kuenenia stuttgartensis, assembly GCA_943330835.2. The sequence goes on along the minus strand of CALQJH020000034.1, from coordinate 5,816 downwards.
ACAGGATCATAATTATAAATTAATCTGGAATTTAAATTATAAAGAAGAATTCCTTTCTTCCGGATCCAAGCATGGAAGTAAATTATATGAGTCTTGGTTTAATGAAAGGGAAGTGTCAAATGATAATATTACCCATGCTACATTATATCGAAATCGTCCAGAATTTGAATTGTATGATATCAAAAACGATGGCTTCGAAATGAAAAATTTAATCGATAATAAATCATTAACAAAAACAAAAGACAAGTTGTTTGCTGAGCTTAAAATATGGATGAATGAGCAAGGAGATAAAGGGATTGAAACTGAATGGAAAGCACTAACTAGATTTAAAGGAGATACTACCAATTGGAAAAAAGGTGGAGATTAATCAGAAATTTAAAATTAAAAATTAAAAAGTCAAAAATTGAAAAACTTAAAAATCAACTTATTCGGATTGTTTTTATTATGCATTGTTAATAATGTTTCAGCACAATCCAAAAAGAAGTCATCTAAAAATCAAGAAAAGCCCAATATCATTTTTATTTTGGCAGATGATTTAGGAATTGGTAATGTGAGTGCATACGGTGCTGATAATTTCAAAACACCACATATTGATCAATTGGCAAAAGAAGGATTGTTGTTTAACCACGCGTTTACTGCGCCATTATGCGGGCCTTCTAGGGCATTGATTATGACTGGAAGATATGCTTACAGAACAGGTGCTACCAATCAAGATGCTACTGCTCAAATGAAACCAGAGATCGAAGTCATGATGCCTAAAATTTTAAAGTCCGCTGGTTATGTTACTTCATGTGTGGGCAAATGGGGGCAGTTGCCTTTAGGCCCTGCTGAATTTGGGTTTGATGATTACTTGCGTTTTTTTGGCAGTGGCGTTTTTTGGGAAAAGGCAGAAAAGAAAGTTCCTTATCGTGAAAATGGAGAAGATAAGATTCTTAGCGGTAATAAATACATGCCTGATTTAATGCATAATCATGTTGTCGATTTTATTGCTGAAAATAAAAACAAGCCCTTCTATTTGTATTATTCCATGTCACATGTTCATGGAGAAATAGTGGCTACTCCAGATTCTAAGTCAGATACTAAAGAGCCACTTGCTTTATTTTCAGACAATATCAATTACATGGATAAATTAGTTGGGAAGTTGATTCACTCTTTAGATAGCTTGAAATTAAGAGAAAAAACGATGATTATTTTCATGGGGGATAATGGAACTGCCGCAAATTGGTATACGAATTCAACGATTAATGGAAAAATATTATCCGGTAAAAAAGGAGAGATGAAAGAGTGTGGAGGATTAGTGCCTATGTTGGTGAATTGGCCTGGAGTTGTAGCTCCTCAAAAATCTTCGAATCAATTAATTGATGCAAGCGATTTTGTTCCAACATTAGCAGAAATTGCTGGAGCAAAATTACCCGATGGTATAACTTTAGATGGCAAGAGTTTTGCTAGTCAAATATTAAGTAAGAAAGGAACAGAAAGAGATTGGATTTTTGTGGAATTAGGGAATAAATGGTACGTGCGTGACAATCAATGGAAATTAAATAATAACAACGAATTGTTCGACATGTCGAATGCCCCATTTGAAGAGAAAAAAATAGACGAGTCGAATCAGACAGACGAATCAACTGCAGCATATAAAAAATTATCCGACATTCTTGCTAAACTAAATCCAGCTGGAGGTATTGTAGATACTGGAGATGGAAGCGGAAGGCACGGTAATAAAGCCAAAAAGAAAAAAGAAGGAAAAGAGAAAAAAGAAAATACCGAAACAGAGTAACCACAAAATTTAAATGCAGTTTTTTGACTAGAGTCCTTACTAGAAGTACTTTTTATTGTTGCCTTATTTTTATTTTTTCATCTTGTAAAGCAACTAAAGAAAATCTTTTAATTGTTGGAGCTGATAAAGATAAACATGGTTGTAAAGCATCTGCCGGTTATCAATGGAGTAAATTGAAAAAAGAATGCATCAGAAGTTTCGAATTGCCCTTGCAATTATATAACCGAGATAAGACTTTTGGGGCAGGAGTGTTGTTTGCTAAAGACAGTAGTAGGGCGGAAGTTTTTTGTAAAGAGGGTAGGTTTGTATTGAAAACAAAAGAGAAAATTAATATCAAGGTTTCATTTAGATACCGCGATTATTTTTTAAAAAAGACGGATGGTAAATGGATATTTATTAATGTAAACAAAGAGATCATTTACAATTAAACAATGGTTTATAAAACCATTAATCCACAGCCCCTAATATCGCTATTTTCTAATCTGCCGATAATTTCAAAGCTGTTATTTTTATAAACTTTCCCAAAATCATCTGACGCAATAAAGCAGCAACTGTTGATGTTGGCTAAATCAATAATATTGATAGCGCCTGTATGAAATTGGCTGATTTCAAAATCGGTTTTTATTGTTTCAAGTGGATTGTCCTCGCTGCGAAGTAGGATTCTCATCCAAGGTGGTGATTTGAAAATTCCATCTCCGAATGAATAAGATTGAGAGAGCAATTCTGTCATCCCGTATTCTGAGTGAATATTAACGACACCAAATTTTTCTTTCAATATTTCATGTAGCGCGTCTTTGGTCATTTCTTCTCTTCTGCCTTTCATGCCACCAGTTTCCATTATAATGGTATGTTTTAACTCAAATTTAAATTGTTCTGTAAAATCAAGTAGTGCAAAGGAAACACCTATTAATAAAGTTTTTTGTTGATTAGATTCATTCTCCAAAATCGATTTCGATAATTTTTCAAAATCATTTAAGTAAAATCCACTTTTTGGGTGATTGCTTTTTTGAATAAATTGATCAACCATATAAACCAGCGACGCATTTTTTCTTTCCAAATAGGAGGGTAATAATCCAAGGATACAATAGTCTTCGATGTTGCCATAAAATAATTCAAAACACTTCGAGAAACTTTCTTGGTAAATAGTTACATCACTTACATAATGTTTACTATTGATGCTTCCAGTTGTTCCACTGCTTTCAAATATAGTAGTTGGAATAAATTCGCCAGTCACAATTTTTTGGGTTTTAAACAGGGAGATAGGTAAGAAAGGGATTTTGTTTATTTGGTTGATATTTTCTGGGATTACTTTTATGACATTGCAATAGCTTCGGTAAATACTATTATTCATGTATTGATAATTGAAAATATCAATAGCTAATTTTTCGAAATCGTTATCAGTAATGTTGAAAATCCTTTCTTTTAATTTAGTATATTCATCTATTATAATCATACTTTACAAAATTGATGAATTATTTTTAGATTATGGTATCAATTTGATTTAGTATTTTTAAATATAGACATTAAGTTCATTTAATCTTTTTCCATATTTTGAAATCATGGTTTAAATTCATTTTGTCGCATTCGATTTTTGTATCTTTTTGTGCGTTTGGACTTACGTTTCAGACTTTTTTACTGTTCAAATTGCCTGTTGTCATTCCTGTATGTTGGCTCGTTTTTTTTCTAACACTTGGTGCTTATAATTTATATTGGATTGTTAGCAAATGGACTTTTAAAAAAGGCGACGCCAATTTTTCAGATTATGTTATTCATTTTGTATTATTAGTTCTTTCAGCAGTAGCTGCTATTGATTATTTATGGAGGATGCCAAATTTGACTCCATATATTTTAATTGGCGGAGTGCTAACGAGTTTATATACTTTGCTTATTCCCTCTTTTTCATTCTTGCCTGATTCAAATAGATTAGGTTTCATTAAAACGATTTTATTAGCACTCACCTGGACTTTTGTAACTATTTTCTTACCCTGTCATCAATTTTTACAAACACACTTTTTTTCTGTGTGGATTTTGTTTCTTATTAGATTTATATTCATCTTTTTCTTGTGTGTCATTTTTGATTCTAGAGATATTGTAAAAAATAGACTCCAGCATCTTCATAGTTTGGCAACAGATGTCATGCCTATAACATTAACAATCATAATGTGTCTATTTCTAATTGCTTATATATTTCTGCTTAGTAAATTTGGGGTTGTCTTTCACAATCCAATACAGCTCATAGTATTAGGATGTTCTGGTGTTTTTTCATTTCTGCTGTACTTCTTCACTTTTAAAAAAAGAAGCTATTTTTTTTATTATTTCATAGTAGATGGATTAATGTTGTTTTCAGCTTTTGCAAGTTATTTGGTAACTATTTAGTTAATTTGCTTTATAAAATAAACATATGGCAAAGACAATAAAGAAAAAATCAATTCTGGGAGATACTTCTTATTCATTTTTAAAGAATTATATTAATACCCCATCACCAACAGGTTTTGAAAGTAATGGACAAAAATTATGGATGAATTATCTTAAGCCATATGTAGATGAAATGTTTACCGATCCCTATGGAACAGCTGTAGGAGTGATTAATCCAAAAGCAACATTTAAAGTTGTAATTGAAGCACATGCAGATGAAATAAGTTGGTTTGTAAATTATATATCTTCTGAAGGATTAATTTATTTGAAAAGAAACGGTGGAGTAGATCATCAAATTGCTCCTTCTATGCGAGTGTTGATTCATGGAAAAAAAGGCCCAGTAAAAGCTGTATTTGGTTGGCCTGCGATTCATACAAGATTAAGTAATAATGATTCAAAGGAGCCCCAACCTAAGGTGGAGAATTTATTTTTAGATTGTGGCGCCCGAAACAAAAAAGAAGTAGAAGCACTTGGAATACATATTGGTGCTGTTGCCACTTATGAAGATGGTTATGATGAATTGGCGCATGGGTTTTTGATTGGACGTGCTTTCGACAATAGAGTAGGAGGTTTTATGATTGCAGAAGTTGCTAGATTATTGAAGCTCAATAAAAAGAAATTGCCTTTTGCATTGTATGTCGTTAATGCGGTTCAGGAAGAAATTGGCTTAAGAGGCGCGGAGATGATAGCACGTCGTATAAAGCCTGATGTGGCCATTATTACAGACGTTACACATGATAGCACTACTCCTATGATCAATAAAATTATTGAGGGAGAATGTAAATGTGGAAGTGGACCATCTTTGTGTTATGGCCCAGCTGTTCATAATAAATTGCTTGATTTTGTACAAGATGTTGGCAATAAATCAAAAATCCCATTTCAATTGAGAGCTATTAGTAGAAGTACTGGAACGGATACTGATTCTTTTGCTTATGCAAATGATGGATGTCCTTCGGTTTTAATTTCTATTCCATTACGCTATATGCATACGACAGTGGAAATGATACATCAAGATGATATTGAAAATACGGTCAAGTTGATGTATGAAACTTTATTGGCCTTGACACCTAAAACAAACTTGAGTTATTTTAAATAACGGCCCTTATTATTAAATACATTTTTGTAATGGAAACTCAATTGGGTAAATTTATTAGGCTATTTGGGAATATCTTTTTTTCAGCGATAGGATTTATTTTACTTATCGTGTTTTTTTTATTAGGATTAAGATTAGTATTGGGTGCAATAGATTATATACCTTGGATAAGTTTTGTATACATGAGTTTTATGCTGTTAATTCCAGCTACGCTGTTTGTTACGGTGTTTGTTATTTTTTACAAACGAACAAAAATACATCCAGTCAAAATAGTTAGATGGTTATCGAATATCATTTTCTTATTGGCTATATCATCATGGATAATTATTCTCATAAATGATGGGATAACTTTTTTCAAAAATGGATATCCTGGCATAGATAAATACCTCAGTTATAATTTATTATTCTTGGTAATAAATGTTGGCCTTATATTTTTGACTGGAGTCATTCAAGCGCTTGGTTCAGCTAAAGAAAAAGACTGGATGGAGAAACATGTTGGTTGATTTTTTTTAGTTTGAGGTTTGTTATTTT
>CALQJH020000033.1 GCA_943330835.2 Candidatus Kuenenia stuttgartensis | reverse complement strand
TCAGAGGTTGAACTTAAAGAATTATTGATTGATGATGATTTTAATTTTAATAATATCAATGAGGTTATTTCTGGAAGAGACCTTGATGAGTATGAAAAAAATAGTTTCTGGGATATAGAGAATTATTTAAAAGATGATTTGCTTGTAAAAGTTGATAGAGCAGCTATGCAATTTTCCTTAGAGACCAGAGTCCCATTTCTGGATAAGAACCTTGTTGAATTTGCTTTAAATCTGGCTACTAGTTTGAAGATTAAAAATAAGACTTCTAAATATTTGTTGAAAGAAGTTTTATATGAACTAGTGCCTAAGGAAATATTAGACAGACCTAAATGGGGGTTTAATGTTCCTCTTGTGAAATGGCTCAAATCTGATTTAAAATGGATGGTGGAGGAATATTGTAGCGAAGCCATATGTAAAAGATTTGCTGTTGTGAATAATCAAGCTGTAAAAAGATTAGTGAAAAAATACCAGAGCGGTCACGACCATTTATATAATAGAGTATGGACAATTATTATTTTGCATTGGTTTCTCTCAAGAGAAGAAAATATTAATTAAAAAAATGAGCAAAAAAGTTTTATATCTTTCATACGATGGCCTAACAGATCCTTTAGGGCAAAGTCAGATTTTGCCGTATGTAAAAGGATTGAGTAAACTTGGCTACCAATTTACAATTTTAAGTTGCGATAAACGGGACAGGTACAAAAAATTGAAACAGAAAATTCAACACTTATGTGATGAAGATAATATTGAGTGGATCAGTTTTTCATTTCAATCAGCTATCCCAATCATTTCTAAAATCATTGATCGTTTTAGATTTAGAAGAATAGCGTTAAAGCTTCACAAAAAAAATAAGTATGACTTGGTTCATTGCAGAAGCTATGTGCCTGCTGAAATAGGGTTAATACTGAAGCAAAAATACAGTGTGAAATTCTTATTTGATATGCGTGGTTTTTGGGCTGACGAAAGAGTGGAAGCTGGAAACTGGAATACTAACCATCCGTTTTATAATTATCTTTTTAAGTATTTTAAAAGAAAGGAAAAGATTTTTTTAGAAAATGCAGATTGTACCATCTGTCTCACGAATGCTGCAAAAAATGAAATTCACTCCTGGTCACATCTTGCAAACAATCCTGTTCCTATTGCTACTATTCCTTGTTGTGTAGATGTTTCTCATTTCAATCCTGACAACATTAAGAATGCGGACAAAGAGAACATAAAAAAAGAACTAAAAATAAACAGAGAAGATTTTATAGTTAGCTATTTAGGAAGTATAGGCACATGGTATATGCTAAATGAAATGTTGGATTTCTTTATAATTTTCCTAGAAACATCACCCCATGCTAAATTGTTATTTATCACTGGTGATGATGAAAAAGAGATTCGAACTGTCGCTAACAAAAAACAAATTCCGGCAGAAAAAATTATCATTCGAAATGGCAATAGAATTGAAGTTCCATTATTGCTTTCCTTGAGTGAGCTTTCCATTTATTTTATACGACCTACTTATAGTAAAATCGCCAGCAGCCCTACCAAACAAGGGGAGATTATGGCAATGGGAATTCCTTCAATATCGAATCAAGGGATTGGCGATATCGCTGAAATTTCAATAAAATATAATTGTGGCACGTTCATTAATGACTTTACAAATGAAGCATACAAACAAGCGATTTCCAGCATCTCAAAAATAAATAAAAGTGAGATCAGGACAGGGGCCGTTTCATTCTACAATCTTCAAAACGGAATAGCGTTATATCATAAAGTTTATTCTGAAATATTTTTTCCAAGTAAGTAATAATTTCAATCGCAGTTTTTATTTCAAATAATCATTCTAAAGTGGCGACCTCTCCTATAAAAGTATACTATCCTGCACAATATCCGGTTGGTGTTTCTCCTTCACAACGATTTCGAATAGAACAATATATCCCTGCCTTAAACAAGGAAAATATTTATTTTAAAGTGGAACCCTTTATAAGTGAAAATTTTTACGGAATATTTTTTCAGAAAGGGCATACTGCAAAAAAAGTCGTTGCAATTCTATTGGGGTTTGCTAAAAGATTTTTATCACTTTTTACGTTACATCAGTATGATTATGTTTTTATTCAAAGAGAAGCTAGTCCAATTGGGCCGCCCATATTAGAATGGTTGTACGCTCGTGTTTTTAAAAAGAAAATTATTTTTGATTTTGATGATGCCATATGGGTATCTAGAATCTCTGATAATAACAAGCTTGGTATCTATCTCAAATGCTTTTGGAAGATTAAAAATATCATAGCGATGTCTCATCATATTATTGCTGGAAATGAATTTTTGTATAACTACGCAAAAAAATACAATAATAAAATAACGCTGTTGCCTACATGCGTGGATACAGAGACAAGATATCATTCTCTCGTAAATCAAGAAGCTGAACGAGTAACTATTGGTTGGACAGGTAGTTTTTCTACTAATGAATATTTAGAAAAACTTTATCCCGTTTTAAACCAATTGCAAAAAGTACTTCCTTTTAATTTGATTGTGATTTCCAATAAGCGACCAGGATTTGTTTTAGATAACATGGAATATATTGAATGGAGCGAAAGTAAAGAGGTTGAAATTTTAGCCAAGTGTCAAATCGGATTAATGCCAATGGAGAGAGATGAATGGAGCAAAGGAAAATGTGGTTTTAAGTTGATACAATATATGGCTTTGGGTATCGTGCCAATGGCTGATGACTGGGGCGCCAATAATGAAATAATTGAAAATAATGTATCAGGTATTCTAATACATCATCAAGAATGGTTTGAAAAATTACAAGCGATAATAAAAGATGCATCCAAAAGAAAAAGCATTAGTATTGAAGCAAGAAAAAAGGCTAAAAAAATGTACTCCACTGAAAACAACTTCCCCCTGCTAAAGGCTCTTTTTAGCGATCCCAGTTTGCCATAATACAACTAGCATGGTAAAATAAAAAGGTAAACAGGGTATCTTATATCTGGCCAATGTGCCGAAATTTCCGCTCGTCATTCCCACCGCACCAGCAAATACCAAAGTAAAGATCAAACAGAACAATAAAAAAGGATTCTTTAAGATTGTGCTGAAACTTTTGAACAGACCGGTTTTGAGTAATACATAAAGCGTAAACAGCAGCGTAAAAAGACTTTCCAAACTCGTCATATATCCTGCAATATTATTGGACTCCCATAAAAAAGGTCTGAATAATGTTACATTGATTGCTGCAGGAAAAATAGTTGCAATACTTTTCAGATTGGGTTCTATTACTCCAATATTATAGGCGCTTCCGGCTAATCCTGGCTGGCTCAGGTAATTGTTATAAGTAACAATATTATCAGAAATTTCCTCCATTGTAAATTCCTTAAATGAATCTGATGTATTCATTAGATTCAATCCCTCATAAACCATTATCAGTAATAATCCTGTAAATAATGGAATAGACAACTTACGCAGTAAAACGTTTTTTATCAATGATTTATAATAAAGAAATAACCACAAAAGCAATGCTGGTATTAGGGCAACTAAGATGTATGCTTTTATTCCAGCTATCAGATACATACTTCCAAATAAAATAAGTATTTGCAAGAGACTAAATTTTCTTGCTATAAATAATTGATAAAAACTGTAAATAAAATATCCAAGCGCTCCCATTACTAAGGAATCCTTAGTAATGGAAGAAGACCAAAAGACGATGGTTGGAAAAAACAAGATAAAAAAGGCAAGATGTTTTTTATACTCAGGGAAAATGTAATTGATGGTTTTGAACAATCTCCAGATGCCACCGAAAGCAAAAGCACTGTAAAAAAAGGCAATCGTCATGTAACTCCCATTAAAGATTACGCCAAAAATCGCTCCGAATTTTATAGTTAAACTTTCTTCTGAAGTATAGTAAAATCTTGTGGAAATAATTTTTTGAATGTTTTGACTATAATCTTCAGGGTTTTGAAAAAGGGAAGCAATAGCATCTTTTGGGTATTTGAAAAAGGCAGCTTTGAAATCCAGAATTCCCCTGAAATATTCAAAAGTATCGCCCCCTTTAAACATGTAGAAATAATATAAAAAATAGAGTACTGTTGCAAATATTTTAAAAGTAAAAGCTCGGATAATTGATTTTCTTAAAAAAGGGTCGCTATATTTTTTCCTTTTGAAGAGTACCAGCACGTAAAGTATCATCAATCCAATCGAAGTAATTAAAATGTTGCTTATGTTAAGTATTTCGACCTTCTCCATTTTTTCTTCCGATTCGTTTTTTTATAATAGGAATAATTTATTTTGTATATGATACCTTGTAAAAATAGTAACTGTTTAATTAGTATCCCTTCTTTCTATAGCTAAAAGCGAAAAAAAGCTAAAAATTGGCAATAATTCTATTAATGCCACGTTTTAGGAAAACTAAAATCCTATTAAATCCTAAACTTACCTATCTATGGAAAAAGTTATCGCAGTTGTGGTGTCCTATAATCGTCATAATGAATTGACGAAATGTATTGAGGCACTCAGAAATCAATCTCAAAAACCTGATGCTATTTTAGTTGTAAATAACGGAAGTTCTGATTATACATCGGTATGGCTGGATATGCAAGCTGACATTATTAATATTTATCAAGATAACAGAGGTGCCGCCGGTGGATTTTGTACAGGCATTAATTGGGCATATGAAAACGGATATAATTGGATTTGGTGTATGGATGATGATGGCTATCCTAAGTTTGATGCATTGGAGGTGCTGATAAAAAATGAAGGACATGAATTGGCCTTGATAAATAGCGCTGTTGTAAATAAATATGATAAAAAGTCTTTGGTTTTTAAGACCAAGAAATATCATTACATTAATGAAGTGCAAGAAGAAGTTATTGAAAATATAGCTCATCCATTTAACGGCACTTTAATTCATCGAAATATTATAGCCAAAGTGGGATTGCCTTTAATTAATTTATTTTATAAAGGTGCTGAAACAGAATATTTTTTCAGAATAACAAAACAATACCAAATACCTGCTAAAACTATAACTAAAAGTATTTATTATTATAAAGAAATAACTTCCCTTCATACAAAAGAATGGGATTTAAAAACTTGTTGGAGTGTGTATTATTTTTTACGCAATCGTTATGCTGTTTTAAAAACAAAACATGCATATACATTCAAAGCGCTTCCTTTGTACTTAATTTTTATAATGGCTTTTATCGGAGAGATTTTGTTGTACCAAAAGAATAACAAATTAAGAAAAATTAGTCTTGTTTTCTGGCCGATGAGAGATGCATTAATTAATAATTATGCAGCTACGCCAGCAACTATCAAGACTAAAATTAACAACCAGTATATCAATTCATTTTCAAAATTGATATTACTACCCTTGAGAAATTACGTTTGTTCGCTTTTTGTTCCTTCATTCAAAGAAACATCAACACCTGTAAGTATTTAAATCATTTTAATAACTCATTATAGTACTATAGATTGTTTCATTTTTAAATTTAAAATCTCAATAAGACCATATTTACGAATATGGTCTTATTTTTGAAAGTCAAATCATTTATTTTCATGTGCGGTATTGCAGGTTCAATTAATTACAAATTAGATTACGGAAAGATTGATCAAGCCATGCACCATCGTGGACCTGATGAGCAAAACGGCCTTGAAATAGACCAGGTAGATTTTTTTCATCTGCGCCTTTCTATTCTGGATGCTATAGGCGGAAAACAGCCGATGCAACTTCAGGAAAGATTTTTTATAGTATTTAATGGCGAAATATATAACCATCTTGAATTAAGAAAACAATTTGATTTAAAAGGGAACACCTATTCCGATACGGAAACAATATTATTGCTATTTGAAAAATTCAGAGAAAATTGTCTGAAATATTTGGATGGAATGTTTGCATTTGCCATTTACGATAAGAAAGAAAAACAACTGTTCCTTACAAGAGACCGAGCTGGAGAAAAGCCCTTATATATTTATCGGGATGCTACGAAAATTCTTTTTTCAAGTGAATTAAATGCATTGAAATCTCAACTCAATTTACAGATTGAAAATAATAATTTTTATCACTACTTACGTTTTGGCTCTTTCTATAAAAATCTTACCCCTTATAAAAATGTAGATGAGTTAACTGCAGGCACCTATCAGATTATAAATTGTGATACACTTGAAACGAATGAATATAAATGGTGGGATATCAATGATTATTACCAGCTACCCAAGGAAGATTGTTTAAATATGGCAATAGAAAAAACAAATGCCATCCTACAGCAGTCAGTAAAAAGAAGAATAGCATCCAGTGATTTGGAGGTAGGCTGTTTTTTAAGTGGAGGCATTGATAGCGGCTTAGTGACAGCCCTTGCGAGTCAATACACTAATCGGTTGAAAACTATGACGATTTCCTTTAATGGAGAATATAATGAAGCACCTCTTGCAAAACTTGTAGCAGAAAAATATCAAACCGATCACACTGAAAGCAATATAAATTTCAACAACCTATCTAATGACGTCGAAAAAATAATTTGCAATTACGGGGAGCCGTTTTTCGATAGTTCTGCTATTCCATCTTATTATGTTAGTCAGGAAGCTAAAAAAAATGTTACTGTTGTGCTCACCGGAGATGGTGCCGATGAGTTGTTTGGCGGCTATCGTCGTTATATTCCTTTTGCGAAGTATGATTTTTTTAACAGCCATAAAGTAATTAGTGGCTCAGCTTCTTTAATTAAATCATGTCTTCCATTTTCCAACGAAAAAAAATCAGGGTATAATCATTTTTACAGACTTATTTCATTTGCAACAAAATCCGATATCGATATTTATTTAGCAGCAGGTTTAGACATTATTGAAGGTTATGAAAATAATCTTACTTCAGGTGAGTATAATTATCTGGAATTAATGAGAAGAGATTTTGACAAGGTTATAAAATCCCCTTTATCTGGATTGGAAAAAATAATGAATCTTGATTTTGATATATTTCTATGTAATGATGTTCTGGTAAAGATGGATATTGCCACAATGAACCATTCCCTTGAGAGCCGAAGCCCTTTTTTGTCAAAAGAGATGCTGGAATATGCTCCTGCAATCAAAGATACTTTTAAGATAAAAGGAATGACGACCAAGTTTTTATTACGTGAAATAGCTAAAAAATATTTACCAGCACCCCTGATCAACCAACCCAAAAGAGGATTTGAAATACCCTTAAAGAGTTGGGTAAACAATGAACTTAAAGAGGTCATACATGATTATGTTGGCGCTTCCTCAGCATATCATAAAAACTTTTTTAAACAGGGTTTCACGGAGCAATTATTAAACAATAAAATAAAAATGCCAGCAGAAAAGCGAGCTAAATTGCTTTGGACCATTTTTAGTATGGAAGTTTGGTATAAAAATTTATATCTTTCAGTTTAGAGTTATATGACACTACATATTGCCATTATTGAGAATAATATTATTTCTACACTAACTGTTCGCAGTAAGCTAACCCGAGTACTCCTAGAAAATGGTTATCGTGTCACTATATTAACTACAGGTACAAAAGAACAATTAGATAAAGCCAAAGAAGCTGGTTTTAATGTTATTAATATCAACAGCAGCAGTCAGAATCCCGCTGACATTTTGTTGTACATGAAAAATATTCGCAAGTACTTAAAGTCAACAAAAGCTGATATTTGTCTCACCTTTACCATCAGGCCAGCTATTTGGGGTAATCTTATTACAAGACAATTAAACATTCCTACGATTACCAATATCACCGGTGTTGGTCCATTGTTTGCAAGTAACAGCATAGCGTATCGTTTTGCAAGACTATTGTATAAATTTTCATTACGTAAAACCGCAAAGATTTTCTTTCAAAATAATGATGACAAAAATCTTTTTCTGAAAAATAAATTTATTACTGCTCAATCCTATTCTTTAATACCTGGTTCTGGTGTGGATCATGAATTTTTTAAGCCAATTGCAGTTCAGCATGAAGAAAATAAAATAATATTTCTCTTTATTGGCAGATTGCTAAAAGATAAAGGTGTGATCGAGTATGTGGAGGCTGCAAGAAAATTAAAAAAAGAATTTAGTCATATTGAATGCAGAATTATTGGTCCGCTTTGGTTGCAAAATTTAAAAGGAAATACGATTACACAAGAGCAGCTTGATGCATGGGTAAAAGAAGGTATTATCAATTATTTAGGTGAGGTACTTGATGTGAGAAATCATATTGCAGCAGCCAATTGCCTGGTTTTGCCTTCTTACAGAGAGGGAACCAGCAATGTATTGCTGGAAGCATCAAGTATGGAACGTCCTTGTGTGACCTGTGATACAACGGGTTGCAGAGAAATCGTGGAAGATGGCCATACCGGATTTTTATGTCGTGTGGCTGATGCCGACGACCTCGCAGCAAAAATGAAAAAAATGATTTTATTGCCCGCTGAAACCAGGATACAAATGGGTAAAAATGCCCGCCAAAAAGTAGTAAAAGAATTTGATAAGCAAATTGTGATAGATGCTTATTTGAATGCGATTGCGGAGTATACTCCATAAAGGATGACCGATGTCACTTGTAAATCTTGCCCCATTTTCTCTTCCCCCATTAAATAAATGTTTTTTTACTTGGAATAACCTATGAATAAGGGTTAAATTTGTTATTATTGATATGTTAGAAATTTGAATCAGCTGTTTAAAAATTGTCAATCATGCCCTCAAAAACTTTTATTCGATTAAGCGTTATTCTGGAATTATTGTTACAAAATTTTACTAACTACAATTTCGCAAGATGCATTAAAAAGTTTTTTCTGATTGTATTGATTAGTTTCAGCTGGTTTGTAGGATTGGGGCAGACTTCAACTCAAAATTTTGGTACAACTGCAGGATCTTATACATCTCAGACCGGAAATACAATATTGATTCCTAATCCATCTCCTAGTTCTTCTGGTACAACATGGGCAAGAGCAGGAGCAACAGCTCCAAACGCCCCCATAGTTTTAGCTACAACATCAAACCCATTAGGAACAACAGGTGCTTATTTAAGAGCAGTTGCATCATCTAGTACATCAGTTTCTAAGTTTTCCCCATGGGTCACTTATCCTGGTGGAACCGAATTTTATACTTCATTCAAAATTTTATTTGGAGATGCTACTGCAGGTAGTACAGCCACTTCAGGAAGCTGGTCCTTTTATCAAGGATCTGGCTCTATATATTCTGATGCAAATGATTTTACCGGAGCACAAGTTTTTACGGGCCTAAGATTCACCTATGCTGCTGCTGGTACAATAGCTTTAGCATATAGGTCAGGTTCTTCTTGGGCTACAACTGATTTGACTACCACTACCCTAAGCTCATCAATAGTTTACAATATTGAAATTGTAGGAAATAATAAAGCATCAGGGACGATAAATTATAGCTATGGTGGAATTGCCCAGACTGTGGCTGTTCAGAAATTTGACTTGTACATTAATGGAAGTTTGATTGGAAATGATATATCAGAGGCTTTATTACCTTCAAATACATCAATAAATGCAGGTACATTTATTGGTATTAGTAGTACATCTAATCTCGCTAATGTTTTTGTTGATGATGCTGTTGTATACAATGCCGTTCCTTCAAACATTAGTTCTTCTGGCATCCTCAACTCCAACGACAGTTGTTCATCTGCAACATCACTGATACTCAATGCTACACCATTATTGGATAGTGCAAAGAGCTTTAATGATACCAAAGTTGCTGCCGTTTCATGTGGTTCATTTATTTACGGGGATGCTAATGATGATGTTTGGTACAAATTCACTACTACTTCGGCTGGAGATTATAAAATAGCAGTCAATCCTTCATCCGGATATGATGCCGTGATTGATTTGAGAAGTGGAGTTTGTAATGGCACTAATATTGATTGTGCAGATCTAAAACTTGCCGGTGATTCTGAAGTGCTCGTAAAAACATTATTGGCTTCAACAACCTATTTTGTAAGGGTCTATGATTATAATTCAGGAATTCCAGGAACTAAAACATTCACCATATCGGTATCAAATATCCCAACTCAAACTTCATCTCTAGTTCAGTGGGATTTTTATAATTTAGGAGGAAGTACTACTTGGCCGCCATCTCCATATAATCCTTCTTATTTTAATCCAAATATTGAAGTAGGTGGTTTGAAAAGAAGCTCTATGTTGACAACTACGAATACAGCTGCCAACAATGCTTGGGGGGCTTCAGGATGGAGTTTAAGTTCAAATTTAGCAAATGCTATTAATGACAGTTCATTTATAACTTTTTCAATTAAACCCAAATCAGGTTATATCCTTGTATTAGATTCTATCAATCCATACAACGTAAGAGGGTCCTCTACAGGACCAACCACAGGACAATGGCAATATAAAATCAATTCTGGATCTTTTGCTAACCTTGGTTCTTCAATAACATGGGGAAGCAATACAACTTCTTCAGGAAATACAAAACAGAAAATTGATTTTACATCAATAAGTCAATTGCGAAACATCAGCTCAACAGATACAGTTACTTTTAGAATTGTAAACTGGGGTTCTTCAGGATCAACAGGAACGTGGTATTTCAATGATCCTCTAGCTTCTCCTGCAGCTGATTTAATCGTGAGTGGTCAACTTTTGGCAGCAGACCCAACGAATGGCGCTGAGGGTGATTATAGAACCAAAACATCCGGCACTTGGGACGACAATAATATTTGGCAAAAGTATTCGGGCGGAGGTTGGAAGGATTGCGCAACGGGTGATTTTCCTAATAACACACAATCAGCAGCAATTATCCGGAGTGGACATACAATCACTTATAATGTCAATTCTAAAACCGTTAAGGACCTAAAAGTGGATGCGGGAGGAAAATTATTTTGTAACTCAAGTACCGTTAACTATTTGAATGTATTTGGAAATATTATGGGCAACGGTACAATCGGTAATGGTAATAATGTTGACGGACTTTCCTTCAACTTTGAAGGAG
>CALQJH020000032.1 GCA_943330835.2 Candidatus Kuenenia stuttgartensis | reverse complement strand
GGCAATTCACCTTTTAATACTTGAATGCCATCAAGCTTACTGTCAATTTTTTGTAAACGAACAAGTGAAGACAATTTTTCTTCAACCGAAAATTCTTTTACTGCAGCCATATTATTTGATTTATTTTTTGTTTTGCCAATGAAACTTTCCCTTCCCACTTTTTTAAATAATCTTAATTAACTTATAAAATAGTGAACGGGGTTGGTATTAACCCCTGTTTTAAGGATGGCAAAGTTAGGGAAATTTTGCCTTAAAACATCAGCAAAAAGATCAATTGTATACTGTTCGCTCTCAAAATGACCAATATCGGCCAAAACAATCCTATTATCCGCGTCGAAAAACTCATGGTATTTTAAATCCGCAGTAATATAAAAATCAGCCGCAGCCTTGATTGCATGAGGAATCAAGAAACTACCAGCCCCGCCGCAGACGGCTACCCTTTTTACCTTTTTTCCTAAAAAAGAAGTATGCTTTATGATTTTTGTCTGAAAAACAGTATTAATCTTATTTAGAAAATCGCTTTCCCCTGTTTCTTCAGGAAGTTCACCAACAATTCCAGCACCAATCTCCTGGTGAATATTGACCAAATTAATGACTTCATATGCAACTTCCTCATATAAATGAGCCGATTTCATGGCACTAATCACTTGACTTTGAAGCCAAGTAGGAAATATCACTTCTAATTTTTGCTCCTTATCTGTATTTCGAACTCCAATTTGCCCAATAACAGGATTAGCATTTATTTCTGGCTTAAAACTTCCCATTCCTTCTGAAACAAAACTACACTCACTATAATTTCCAATGCGGCCAGCGCCAGCAGCAAATAAAGCTTCTTCAACCACATTTAAATGTGAGACCGGAACAAAAACAGTCAACTTTTGCAAGAGCTGGTTTTTAGGAAGCAATATTGATCTGTTCACCAACCCTAATTTATCTGCGATGTAGCCATTTACACCATTTATGACATTATCCAAATTAGTATGACAAGCATAAATCGCAAGGTCATTTTTAATAGCCAGCAGCAACACTCGCTCAACATAATTATTCCCATTTATTTTTTTCAATCCTTTGAAAACAATAGGATGATGCGCAATGATCAGATTGCATTTTTGGGAAATCGCTTCATGTATTACATCTTCAGTAATATCCAACGAAAGTAAGACTCCCGAACAGTCACTTTTACTGTTTCCCAGAATTAATCCGGAATTATCATATTCTTCCTGTAAATGCAACGGGGCTATTTTTTCCAATACGGAAATGAGGCTTGAAATTGTCATAGTTAAAAATAGATATTTTTTTTGTGATCAATGGTCATTTATATTGCACATACAAGTAAAACTGAAATATGTCAACTACAATTCAATTATATCTGGAATATAAAAACAGGCTACAAAAAATTGCGGACATCAAATATGCTGCGGCAGTTTTACAATGGGACCAGGAAACCTATTTACCCATCAAAGGAAATGAGGCAAGAGGCAGGCAAATAGCGACTTTGAGCGAACTTGCACATGAACAATTTACAGCGGAAAAAACCGAAAATCTTCTACTTGAATTATTGAATAAAAATGACTTAGGCGAACGACAAAAAAGAAATGTTGAACTCAGTTGGTACGATTACCAAAAAAATAAAAAATTACCCTCAAGTTTTGTCAGAAAATCTACAGAAGCCATCAATAAAAGTTATCATTCCTGGATTGCCGCCAGAACCGAAAACAGTTTTGCAAAATTTGAACAGCCACTTCAGGAGGTTATTGACTTAAAGAAAGAAGAAGCCGCATTATTGGGCTATTCAGGTCATCCTTACAATGCCATGATGAATGAATATGACACTGGATTAACTGTTGCATTTACGGATAATTTATTTTCTACTTTAATCCCTCAACTGTCAACATTATTAAATCAAATCAAGCGTCAGCCTCAGGTAAATAATGATTTTTTATTGAACCATTTTGATAAAAATATCCAATGGAATTTCGGAATGGAATTATTGAAAAATATGCACTTTGATTTTGAAGCAGGTAGACAAGATATCAGTGAACATCCCTTCACCACAAATTTTAGTAGTGAGGATGTAAGAGTGACAACAAGAATCGATGAAAATGATTTTGGCAACATGACCTGGAGTTGCATTCATGAAGGTGGACATGCTCTTTATGAACAAGGATTACCTAAATCCGAATATGGCTTACCCCTCGGAGAATACTGCAGTTTAAGCATTCATGAAAGTCAAAGCAGACTTTGGGAAAATTGCATTGGAAGAAGCAAATCTTATTGGGAATACCATTTCCCTAAATTAAAATCGCATTTCCCCAACCCATTAAAAGAAGTAAATCTGGATATGTTTTATAATGGAATCAATAAAGTAACCCCTTCACTGATTCGAACAGAAGCTGATGAATTAACCTATCATTTCCATGTTTTGATACGATATGAAATAGAAAAAAAATTGATTGAAGGAAGCATCCAGTCAAAAGATATTCCTAGTATTTGGAATGAATATTACGAGAAGTATTTGGGTGTTATTGTTCCCGATGACAAGCGTGGCTGTCTGCAGGATGTACACTGGAGTCATGGAAGTTTTGGATATTTTGCAACTTATAGCATCGGAAGTTTGTATGCTGCGCAATTATGGAATACTATAAACAAGCAAAAGGAGAAAATCATTGAAAATTTAAAACAGGGAGAAACAAATTTAATTTTAAATTGGCTTCAACACAATATTTTTCCATTTGGAAGGTTCTATAGCTCGGATAATTTATGCCAAAAAGCGACAGGGGAATCCCTGAACGCGGAACACTTTATTAATTATGTAAATAAGAAATATCAAACAATTTATAATTTTATATAATATATTATCCGATAGATTGCCTAAAATCAACGATAATTAATTGATTATATTAAATTAATGTAAATAAATATTAATTCCCTAGCCACATATTTGTGATTGATTATCAATCATTTACCAAAAAATCCTGCCCTCAATTTTTATTTTTGTAAAAAAAGATTTTTCCCTGCACAATATTTTTGCTTTTTGTCAGTTTATATACATGTTAAGTCGGTGTAAACCGTCGTAATTCATAAAAGCAAAAGCCAATCCCTATGAAATTAACTAACTTGATCAAATCAAGTTGTGTATTAGTACTCAGTACTATCCTAAGCCTTAAAGGCCAGGCGCAACTAACAGCAGGCTTCACAGCCAACAATACAACGGGATGTTCTCCACTTCTGGTAAATTTCACAGATCAAACTTCAGGAACACCAACAACATGGAAATGGGAGCTTGGAAATGGAACGACCTCTGTTTTGCAGAACCCTTCTGTAGTTTACATTAATCCTGGTCAATACACCGTAAAGCTAATCGCAAGAAGCAGCACAGGGACTGATTCCATCGTTAGAAATCAATATATAACAGTTTACGCAAAGCCAACAGTGAGTATGTCAGCATCAGTTTACAGCGGCTGTTCACCTACACCAATTACATTTAGAGATTTAAGTAATCCTGTTAACGGAACCATCATCAGTTGGAAATGGGATTTTGGAGACGGCTCATTTAGTTCATTGTCAAATCCAACTCATATTTATACAGCTTCCGGAAATTTCAATGTGTCCTTACAAGTAACTAACAGTTTCGGATGTATGCAGTCATTAACCCGCAGTAATTTCATTTACATCAATGATAAGCCAACGGCTGCATTTACAAATGGTCCAGTAAGTGGTTGTTCTGTTCCATTCAGGGTTAATTTTCAAAACTTATCAACTACCGGCAGCTCAATGACTAGAAATACAAACGCCATGTCATTTTTGTGGAGTTTTGGTGATGGCACTACTTCAACTGATGCTAACCCTAATCATATTTACACTACTCCTGGAACCTATACTGTTCAGTTAATTATTACAAGTGATCAGGGTTGTGTTGATACCATCATTAAACCTAATCTGGTAACCATTGCAAACTCAACAACGATGTTTACCATGCCAGATAGTGTATGTGTAAATACAGCAGTTCAAATAATAAATACATCATCAACAGCACAAGCAAGTTGGGACTTTGGAGATAGCACGACTTCTACTGTGATAAATCCTGTGAAAACATATACTGTTGCAGGTACGTATCAAATAAAACTGATTAATTATTTCGGCAGTTGCATTGATTCATTGATAAAACCTATTGTAGTTATGCCTCTTCCAGTGGCTGAATTTACTGCAAACAATTTATCCTCTTGTCAAGCACCCTTAACAGTTAGTTTCACCAACTTGAGCAGCAATGCAACTACCTACCAATGGTCATTTGGCGACAGCACTACATCAACAGATGTGAATCCTGTTCATACTTATACCATGCAAGGAACATACTCAGTTGGATTAATCAGCACCACTTCTTTTGGTTGCACCAACAGCATAACAAAAAACCAATACATAAATATAAAATATCCAGTTGTTACGGTGGGCCAAATGCCTAAACGTGGCTGTGCTCCATTAACATGTAACTTTACACCAATTGTAATTGGAGGAGATTCCGTGGTAAGTTATTTTTGGGATTTTGGTGATGGAACGACATCAAACATTAAAAACCCAACACATATTTTTGCTCAAGGCGTTTATGATGTTAGTTTGATTATTGTTACAGCAAGCGGATGTACAGATACGGTTATTTACATAAGAGGAGTTAAAGCAGGAGTTAAACCACATCCAAACTTTAGCGCAACACCAACATCTGCCTGTGCAATTGTTCCGATAGTATTCACGAACTTGACTCCAGCATCAGATTCTGCTGACCAATGGCTTTGGTCTTTTGGTGATGGCACATCTTCAACGGCTCAAAATCCACAACACACTTATATTGATACCGGATATTTGAATGTTCAATTGATCGCTTATAATAATGGTTGTCCGGATACTTTCAGAATTGATAACTACATACAGATTTCTTCACCGATTGCAAATTTCACTACGCTAAAAAGTTGTACCAATAGGTTGGTTAAAACATTTACGAACAAATCAATTGGCGCGGATACCTGGGAATGGAACTTTGGAGATGGAAGTACATCAACAGATCTAAATCCTGTTCATACTTATGCTACCAGTGGGATTTACATTGTAACACTTTATGTTCAAAATGCCAATGGATGCGATTACACAAAAACCAGTACCATTTATGTGATTGATGAGCATGCTGATTTTATTGCGAGTGATACAAGTATTTGTAAAGGATCCTCTACTACATTTGACGTGATTGGAATTACACCATCTTACTTTAGTGGGTTTTCATGGGATTTTGGTGATGTTACAACTGGAACGGGAACGCCAATTTCAAAAATATACTACATATCAGGCATCTATAACATCAAATTAATTGCAACAGATCGCAATGGCTGTAAAGACACTATTATTAAAAATAAATACATCATGGTTAATGGTCCAAAAGCAAATTTTAATGCCCCATTAACCAATATATGTGCTTCAACTACCATCAACTTTATTGACACTTCTAAAAGTGATGGCAGAAATGCAATTGTGCAATGGATATGGAATTATGGAGATGGACATATTGACACAATGAGTAGCGCAAACACAAGTCACTTGTACAGCAATACAGGCAGTTATACGGTAACCCTTACTGTGACTGATTCAAAAGGGTGTTCACATCAAATCACAAAATCAAATTTCATAACGGTATCTCAACCTAAAGCTAAATTTAATACCCTTGATACAATAGGATGCCCCAATAGTAATGTTAGGTTTATTAACCAGTCAACTGGAAGTAATCTTAGCTATGTATGGAATTTCGGGGATGGCACGACTTCTACTCTTCAAAACCCTATACATAAATTCTTATCTAATGGCAGCTATACCATTACGTTAGTGGTGACCAGTCCATTGGGATGCACAGATTCTATGACAAGAACAAGTTACATAAGCGTTGTAACGCCATTAGCCAGCTTCACGGTAAGTGATTCAATCGGCACATGTCCTCCATTGATTGTAACCTTTACAAACACCTCAATAAATTACATCTCACAAGTATGGGAATTCGGAGATGGAACATCTACAAACACTGATAACCCCTCACATTTTTATTCAATTACAGGAGTCTATATTGTTAAACTAACGGTAACAAGTAAGGGCGGATGTACTTCTGTATATCAAAAGAAAATTGTGGTGAAAGGTCCAACAGGAACTATAAGCTACGGAGGATTATTGGGTTGCGCTCCATTAACAGTAAATTTCAATGCAATTACTCATGGAACAAATTCAATCGTTTGGGATTACAGTGATGGCAACACGATTGTTACACCAGATACTTTTGCTACTCATACATACATACAAGCAGGCTTATACCTTCCAAAAGTAATATTGAGAGATACAGCGGGTTGTTCTTTATCGATACAAGGAAAAGACACCATAAAAGTTCTTGATATTAATGCTTTATTTTCTCTTAGCACTAATAAGATATGTGATGCAGGAGTGGTAAGATTTACAAATGCTTCCATATCTACTGATACCATAATAAGTTACAGCTGGGATTTTGGAGATGGCAGCCATTCAACTCTTTTAAATCCCACACATAACTATACTGTTAATGGAAATTTTAAACCAAAACTAATCGTGCATTCTGTACATGGTTGTGTAGACAGTCTTTCAAGTAGTTTGCCGATAGTAATCAGCCCTACTCCACAAGCAAGAGTTTCACAAACGCCAAACGGATGTGCAGGAGTAACCATCAATTTCAATGGAGCATTAATCGTTGCAGACACTTCAGCATTAACCTGGAATTGGAACTTTGGAAATGGGAATACGTCCTCATTAAAAACACCTCCAGCTCAAGTATATAACATTGCAGGTATTCATCCGATAAGTTTGATTGTGTCAAATCCAATAGGTTGTAAAGACACCGTAAATACAAACGTTGAAGCCTATGCTATCCCTACTGTAAATGCAGGTATCGACACTTTCGTTTGCAAAGGAAGAGGTGTTTCACTCAATGTAACAGGCGCAAGTACTTACAAATGGACTCCTTCAATTGGGTTGAATTGTACAACATGTGCTTCACCAAGAGCGAATCCTGATACTGCCATAAAATATTATGTAACAGGTACGACCATACACGGATGTATTAATACTGATTCAGTAAATGTAATTGTAAAATATCCATTCATCATGACCTCAAGCAGCAGAGATACATTATGTGTTGGAAGCAGCCAAAGACTATTTGCAACGGGTGCTGAAAAATACACCTGGACTCCAAGTATTGGGCTTGATAATCCTACATCAGCAACTCCATTAGCTACACCATCTGCAACAACTAATTACATGGTAATTGGCACAGATGACAAACATTGTTTTGCTGACACTTCGATTGTTCCAATTATTGTATTTAATATTCCTACAGTGGAAGCTGGAGATGACAAGACTATCAATGTTGGACAAACTATTGAATTAATACCGCAAATATCTGCTGACGTAATTGATGCAAAATGGTCTCCTACTTCATCGCTCATGAGAAGTTCATTTCCTGGAATTACAGTTAAGCCAAGAGAAACAACAACTTACAAAGTAGAAGTAAAAAACAATGGCGGATGTACTGCAAGAGATCAATTAACAATAAACGTTTTATGCGATGGTGCTAATTTATTTATTCCCAACACCTTCTCCCCTAATCAAGATGGATCAAATGATATTTTCTATCCAAGAGGAACTGGAATATTCACCATCAAAAGAATAAAAGTATTCTCCAGATGGGGTGAAGTGATGTATGAAAAGAATAACATAAAGGCTAACGATCCTACAACTGGATGGGACGGAACATTCAAAGGAAAAAAATTAAACCCAGACGTGTACGTTTATATAGTGGAAGTTTCATGTGATAACAATACTATACTTACTTTCAAAGGAAATGTTGCACTGATAAAATAATCATAATCTAGCTTTTGTTTTTATGAAATATAGAAAAGGCCTTTATTCTTATTGGCCTTTCTTTTTTTTATTACCCCCGCGATACAGCACCTAAAATAATTATCACAATGGGGCAATAATTACATCAAGAACACGTTTTATATAGTAGCATCCGATAAATACCCAACCCTATGAAAACTATCAACAAACGACTATTAATGTCGATCCTATTATTGCAATCATTTCTTGCAAATTCTCAGGACATCCACTTTTCACAAATTTTCGAAACACCACTTCTTAGGAATCCTTCATTAGCAGGACTATTCAATGGTGATATCAGAATTCAATCTGTATACAGAACACAATGGAATAGTGTTACGACTCCCTACCAGACCACTTCAATAAGTGGCGAGTTCAAGCAAAAAATAGGGAATGCAGATGATTACCTTACTATAGGCGGACAAATCATATACGACAAAGCTGGAAGTATTGCATTAACAACAACTCAAGTATTACCTACAGTAAATTATCAAAAATCTCTTAGTGAATATAAAAACATGTACTTATCATTAGGCTTTATGGGGGGAATTATTCAAAGGAGATTTGACAGAAGTAAAATGACCACCAATAGTCAATTTGATGGCAGTACTTACAATGGAACATTGGCCGATGGAGAAACATTTTCAAGCCCATCATATACTTATCTTGACGGTAGTGTGGGAATGAGTTTTAATACACAAATCGGAGAAAGCGAAGACGATAACATGTATTTTGGCGCGGCCTATCATCACTTCAATAAAGCAAAGAAAATATCATTTTATCGTGTAGCGGAAGAAGAAATGACACCAAAATTTGTGGGCTCTGCAGGAATAAGAATGGGAATGACCAGTAGTTCTTATTTCACAATACAAGCAGATTACACTACACAAGGTACTTATAAAGAAATCGTTGGGGGTGCGCTATATTCCTGGAAACTTGATAATGATGAAGATCCGAAATACATCTTACATGCTGGTGCTTATTTAAGATGGAAAGACGCTTTAATTCCAGTGGCTAAATTAGAATTCCACCCCCTATCAATCGCCGTTAGTTATGATGGAAACATTTCTCAACTCAAACAGGCAAGTAAAGGCCAGGGAGGATTTGAGGTTTCACTAACCTACCAAAAAGCAAGAGAAAACAACAGCAGCAGAGATGCTGTGAGATGTCCAAGATTTTAATAATTTCCAACAACCCGAAAGTTCACGTCCTGAATCAGAAACCGAAGTCATTGTTTTTATGGATTGTTTGGATACAGAAAGAGACCCCTTTTATTAGGGGTTTTTTTTATTTTAAAAATATATTCAAATGATACTCACCAATATTGAGTAAAACGCACTTAATTTGCAATTCAAAATTATATCAACATGCAACTTGTAAAAGGTACCCCAGCTCCAAATTTCAGTCTTTATGATTCCATGAAAAACAAGACTAGTCTTGAAAGTTTTGTCGGAAATAAAAATGTACTCTTACTTTTTTTTCCTCTGGCATACACAGGGGTTTGTACCAAAGAGCTATGTGCAGTTAGAGATGACATGAGTAAATACCATAATTTGAATGCGGAAGTTATTGGCATATCAGTTGATTCCATTTTCACTTTGGCGAAATTTAAAGAAGAACAACAATTGAACTTTACTTTATTGAGTGATTTCAACAAAGAAGTTTCCACTTTATACGATTCTATTTATGATTCCTTCACCGATATGGGTATGAAAGGAGTAAGCAAAAGGTCTGCTTTTATCATTGATAAGCAGGGTGTTATACAATATGCGGAGATATTAGAAAGTGCAGGAGATATTCCGAATTTTGAAGCTATTACGACCGTGCTGACTTCATTAAATTAATAAATTTGCTGCTGTTTTAATATTTAGAGGCCGTAATACGCTCAGGCTGATGTCAATTATTAATTATTAGAATACTTTTATTATGAATTTTTCGTTTTATTTATTTATCTTAGCCACTAGTTAATTAAGAATTGAAAAAAATCATTTACATATCTTTTTTGTTTTTTTGCATCGGATTAAAATCTTATGCCCAAAATAAGTCTGTATGGGATTTTACAAATTCAACTACTAAGTTCATCAAACTATACCCTAACCCTGCATCAACAAATATCAATTTCGATTTCCAAAAGAATTTTGACGCTAATTCCACTTTGTTCGTGTATAATTTTATGGGGAAAAAAGTTGGTGAAATAAAAAATGCATCCTCTCATAACAATCTTAATCTTTACAGCTTTTATCGCGGAGTTTATATTTATCAACTAAGAGATAAATACAATACCATTATTGAATCTGGTAAATTCCAGGTTATAAAATAGGTTCCTCCCCTCTTCTAAAAATTTACGCAACTTGCTGGGTTCATTTATTTTATAATTCCGGTTATATAATTTTTCTCTTATTCCAGTCTCATTCGCTATAAACGTAATCTTTACCACAATTCCCCCATTTTTTGTGTCAAAATGACTGCATTTAAATGATTGGCAGAATGTTTGTCTACCTTACTTTTGTGAATCAAAAAATAATCATATTATGGAAGAGCAGAAAATGCCAATAGAAGAGAACGAATCAACTTTAACAAATGATGCGGTAGAAACATCAAATCAAGAAGTTGTAATAGATAGTTCCATTGAAATAGAGAGATTAAAAGCTGAAACAGCAGAGCAAAAGGATAAATTCCTTCGATTATCTGCAGAATTCGACAACTACAAACGCAGAACTGCCAGAGAAAGAATTGACCTTATACAAACAGCAGGAAAGGAAATCATCGTTTCTCTATTGGATGTTCTTGATGATAGTGAAAGAGCAGAGAAGCAACTCAGACTTACCAATGAAAACAATGAAAATATTGAAGGCACTTTATTAGTTTTTAATAAACTTAAATCAATCCTTCAGCAAAAAGGATTAACTCCTATGGAAAGCATCAATACTGATTTTGATGTGGAAAAACATGAAGCTATTTCTGAAATTGATGGTTCTCCTGAACAAAAAGGGAAAGTAATTGATGAATTAATGAAAGGATATT
>CALQJH020000031.1 GCA_943330835.2 Candidatus Kuenenia stuttgartensis | reverse complement strand
TGCACACGCTATTTTTGTTGCCATATCAGCCAGTTTAAATGAAATTGCCTGAAAGTTTGCAATGGGCTGGTCAAATTGATACCGTTCTTTTGCATACTTCAAAGATGCTTCATACGCGCCTTTAGCGATGCCTAAACTCAATGCTGCTATTGAAATACGTCCTCCGTCAAGAATTTTCATTGATTGTTTGAACCCTGCTCCAATTTCACCCAAACGATTTTCATCAGAAATAATACAATGGTCAAAAATCATCTCTGCCGTTTCACTGGCTCTCATCCCAAGTTTGTTTTCTTTTTTTCCTCCAGAAAATCCAGCTGTATTACGGTCAACAATAAACGCAGTAGAATTATTTTTGGCTCTTGGTTCGCCCGTTCTGCAAATCACAACAGCAACATCGCTGGATTTGCCATGTGTAATCCAACTTTTGGTACCGTTAATAACCCAATTATCCCCTTCTTTTACTGCGGTTGTTTGCATATTACCTGCATCACTTCCGGTATTAGGTTCTGTAAGTCCCCAAGCACCAATGAATTCGGCAGTGGCCAGTTTGGGTAAATATTTTTGTTTCTGCATTTCATTTCCGAATGTCATAATATGTCCTGTGCATAAGGAATTATGAGCAGCTAAGGAGAGCCCAACAGAGCCGCACACTTTAGCTATTTCCTGAATAATGACACTGTATTCAAAATAACTCAATCCTGTTCCCCCGTATGCTTCTGGCACCAATACTCCCATCATGCCTAGCTTGCCTAGTTCTTTAAAAATATGGACCGGGAATTCCTGAGATTCATCCCATTCCATAAGATTCGGACGGATATACTGGTTGGCAAAATCTCTTGCAGTTTGAGCTACTTGCTGGGTTAATTCAGTTTGTAAAAAGTCCATAACAGGTGATTATTTGTTCCGCAATTTACCGAATATTAAATACCAACAACTGTTAGTTTTTTTTATTATTCCACAACTAAATAATGCTGTATTTTATTGTACGATTCAACGTTAAGCAAGGTGATTTTTTGAATATCCTCTAATGATTTAAAACTTCCATGCTGAATACGATAATTAATAATGGCCTGGGCTAATTTGTATCCAATGTAAGGATGCGATTTCAATGTTTCAAACGGTGCATGATTAATGTCAATTGTACTGGTTTTTGTATCCTTTATGATTAATTGTTCTTTAATTTTCTGAAAAATGGAATCTTGTAAACCCCAAACCTCAGCCAATTGATGCACTTCATAAAATCCACCCAATTTATTCCTAAACAATATGATTCGTCTGGCTAATGCAGGCCCAATACCATAAAGACTTTCAAAGCAAGAAGAATCTGCGAGATTCACATCTACTAATTTCCTGTAATTTTTTTTGTCATTATTTATTTTAATACTGTTGAAGTTTATTTTATGATCAGCTTCTTTTATGGTAATAAAAGGCATCAATTCTGCACATTTCTTTTCAGTAACTCCCCAAATCTTTTTGATGTCTTCCGGCTTATAAAATCGACCACCTTTAGATTTGTATTTTTGTATGGTTTGAATGGTTTTATCCTTAAATCCTAACTCCTTCCATTCGGCTTCAGATATGATGTTGGGATCGAATTTCTTATATCGAATACTAACAGGAGGTTCTTCTTTATATGAAACATATTTTGCGGAATAGTTGCTAATATTACTACTGTCTGCATCCAACTTTTTCAACTGCCGAAAAGCCGTTTCCAAGATTTGCATTTTAATTGGTTTTTCGGGAAATATTAAGTCGTAAAAATGTGGTAAAAAAAATAATCCCAAATTAAATAACAGTACTAAAATAATTCCATTCTTCTCTTTTTTTGTAAAATAAAAAAAAGCATGGTTGTTCTTTTTTTGCATGAACGAAAAGTAATGCAGGAAGCAGAAAGAAAAAGGAGAAAAAAAACAGAATTAATTGCAATTAATCACTTGGTTGTCAAAAGCTAATTGAATTCCTTTTGGCAATTCAGCAGCTACCTGCTGATGTTTACCAAGCTGGTGACTAATATGGGTAAAATAAGTTTGGGACACAGCGAGCGATTGCGACATTTCTATAGCTTCCTGAAGGGTGAAATGTGAAAGGTGCTTTTCCTTGCGAAGTGCATTTAATACAAGTATTTCAGACCCCCTTATTTTTTGCTGTTCGGTGTCATCTATTCTGTTGGCATCCGTGATATAAGTAAATGCTCCAAACCGAAATCCTAATACAGGCATTTTTAGATGCCATACTAAAATAGGGATTACAGGAATATCCCCGATAATAAAGGCTTGGTCAGTTATTTCATGTAAAGTAATATCCGGAACTCCAGGATATTTATGCTCGTCAAAAACATAACTGAATTCTCTTTTTAATGCGACTTGTGTTAAAGCATTTGCAAATACTTTCATCGGTTGCTGTTGAAAATAATTGAACGCCTTAATATCATCAAGCCCCGCAATATGGTCTTTATGAGAATGTGTAAATAGAACTGCGTCTAATTTTTTTACATTTGCCCTGAGCATTTGCGTTCTGAAATCAGGAGTGGTATCTATGACAATTGTGGTAGTATCACTTTGAACAAGGATACTACTTCTCAGTCTTTTGTCTTTACTATCGGAGGAAGAACAAATCTCACAATCACAGGCAATCATTGGAACACCGCCACTTGTGCCTGTACCCAAAAAAGTAATCGTTAGCGGAGGAGAAAACATCAGTAAAGTAGAAATGAAAAATTTGCAGAAAGTATAAAAAAAAAGAATAATTATTTATCAATCACAACAGTCATCAATTCATCATAAAGTTTTTGGCTTTCATGTGTAAGATCGTCGATATTAATTTTGAGTAAAGGCAGCAAATCTATCAAAGTATTAATTCTACCTTCTGTTTGTAAAAATTTATTGAGTACAACGACCTTTTTTTCCTGAAGAATACAATAACCGCTTTGAAAAGTTCCTCTCTCATAACGAATGATATATCCACCTTCTTCGATGACTCTTTCAGTTTTATCTAATGTATTTTGAGTGAATTTCATAAGTCGATTTATTTAACTATTTAACCAGATGCAACTTCCAACAATTAAGGCTGATCATGAAATATACTTTTCAACAAACGTTGATAAAAAAAGAGGCCGATTGGCTATTAATCCTGTCCCTTATTTTTTAGACATTTTAATTATAGGAACAATCATTTCTTCCAAACTGATTCCGCCATGCTGAAAGGTGTTTCGGTAATAATTGACAAAGTGATTATAATTGTTTGGATAGCAAAGGAAATGATCCCCCTTCGCGAAAATAAAGGATGAATTTACATTAGGAACAGGTAATCCAGCTTCTCTTGGATCTCTGAAAGCCAAAACCTCCTTTGGCTCATAACTCAAATTGCGACCATGCTTATACCTAAGATTTGCGGTAGTTTGCTTGTCACCTATAACCTTTGCAGGTGTCTTTACCCTAGTACTTCCATGGTCAGTTGCAACAATCAAATTTATATTTTTATCGGCTATTTTTTTCAAAGCCTGATGAAGAGGACTATGCTCAAACCAACTCGCAGTAAGGCTTCTATAGCTTGTTTCATCCCCTGCTAACTCTTTTAATACTTCCATTTCTGTTCTAGCATGGCTGAGCATGTCAACAAAATTATACACAATCACATTCAAGTCGTTTTGCATTAAATTATGCATATTATCGACCAATTTCTGTCCATCATGATTATTGGTGATTTTTGTATATGAAAATTTAATGTCGCTCTTTCCCAGTCTTTTCAAATTTGATTTTAAGAACGCTTCTTCATGTAAATTTTTACCCCCTTCTTCGTCATCATTTTTCCATTCTACCGGAAACTGCTTTTCAATATCAATAGGCAATAAGCCTGAAAAAATCGCATTGCGGGCATATTGAGTTGCCGTAGGAAGTATCGCATAAAATGTTTCTTCCTCATTTATCCGAAAACTCTCTGCAAAAATGGGCTGAATTGTTTTCCATTGATCAAACCTTAAATTATCTATTAAAATAAAAAACAAAGGGACCCCTTTTTCTAAATGTGGTAATACCTTAAATTTTAGTAGATTATGGCTCATTATTGGAGCATCGATGCTCTTTGGCGAAACCCAGGATGCATAATTTTTAGAAATAAATTTAAAAAACTCTGTATTGGCTTCTTGTTTTTGAGTACTGAAAACTTCCTGCATTTCGGGGCTGTCACTCTTCTGAATCTCCAATTCCCAATAGACTAATTTTTTATAAATCTCCATCCATTCTTTATAATCAGGAGTGCCACTCAATGCCATAAATAAACTGCTGAATTCTTGCTGATATGCAGTAGTGGTTTTTTCCGCAACAAGTCGTTTGTTGTCTATGATTTTTTTTAAACTGAGCCAAACCTGATTTGGATTAACTGGCTTGATTAAATAATCACTAATCTGACTGCCAATAGCTTCATCCATAAGGTTTTCAGCCTCATTCTTTGTGATTAAAACTATTGGAAGATTACTGTTAAGCTCTTTGATTTGTTGTAAAGTCTGCAACCCTGTAATACCTGGCATTGTTTCGTCAAGTAAAACAACGTCAACGATATTATTTTTCACATATTCCACTGCATCAAACCCATTAGTAATCGTATGGACAACATATCCTTTATTTTCAAGAAATATAATCTGTGAATTCAGGCTTTCAATTTCATCATCAACCCAAAGGATTTTTGCTACACTCATACTTTCGTTTTTTTAACAGGCGAAAAGAAACAATACCTGGATTATTATTAAAATCAACTTAAATTGCCAATGCTGCAAATTTAATTTTTTAGGCGAATGGTTTGTAGATTTGTGCCAGTTTCTATTTCATTTAACAGATAATTCCAAATTTAATACTAATAAATGCGATTTCATAAAATAATAAACGATCCGGTATATGGGTTCATTACCATTGATGATGAACTGATTGCGCAAATCATTGCTCATCCTTTTTATCAAAGACTCAGAAGAATCAATCAAATGGCATTGGCGCATTTAGTTTATCCTGGGGCCATTCATTCCAGAATGCATCATTCTCTTGGCGCATACCATCTTATGCGTTCCGCCCTGCTTGAATTAATAGGCAAGGGCGTTGAGATTTCAGAAGAGGAACAACAAGCTGCAAAAATTGCTATTCTCTTACACGATATTGGCCATGGCCCTTTTTCGCATGCTTTAGAAAATGTTATAGCCGAAGGAATGCACCATGAAGACCTCTCTTTACTACTGATTCAAGAATTAAACAAACAGTTTGAAGGAAAACTTCAAATGGCGCTGGATATCTTCACCAACAAATACCATAAAAAATATTTACAGCAGCTGATTAGCGGCCAGCTTGATGTTGATCGAATGGATTATCTGACCAGAGATAGTTTTTTTACGGGTGTAAATGAAGGGGTAATTGGCTACGATCGTATCATTAAAATGTTAACTGTACATCATGGTGAATTAATGGTGGAAGAAAAAGGCATATACTCAATTGAAAAATTTTTAGTAGCAAGAAGATTGATGTACTGGCAAGTTTACCTTCACAAAACGGTATTGTGTGCCGAACAAATGTTGCAGCGAATTATCAAAAGAGCCAAATATATTCATGCAACTTGCTCAGAACCACTTTTTACCTTAATGAATCAACCGGTAGAAAAAATCTCTTTGAAACAGTTTTGTAATATTGATGATTATGATGTGATGATGGCTATCAAAAATTGGTGTCACCACGAAGACAAAGTATTGGCTGTATTATGTAATGGCATTATCAATAGAACTTTGTTGAAAATAAAATACTTTTCATCACCCATCACAGAGAGTTTATTGGAAGAAAAAAGGATTGAAGCAGAACAAAAATTAAATCTATCAAAGGAAGAAGCAGAATGGCTGGTTTTTTCAGGTCTGGCATCAAGCAGTACTTATAATTTCGAAAATGAAAATATCAAGATCCTTTTTAAAAATGGAGAGGTAAAAGATATCACAGAAGTAGACAATGCACTTATTAATGAAAACATAAGAGGCATTGTTAAAAAATATTATATTTGCTACCCAAGATAATTTATAGCATTATTACTCAAACAAAAACTGATTTTTTAATATGCAATTCTCTGCAAACCAAATAGCATTAATACTTAGTGGTAATATTGAAGGAAATCCCGAAGTGAAAGTTGATTCTTTTGGAAAAATTGAAGAAGCAAAAAATGGACAAATTGCTTTTTTAGCCAATCCTAAATATGAAGATTATTTGTACACTACTGAAGCATCTATAGTTATAGTTAATGACTCTTTATTGCTTAAAAAAGAAGTTAATGCAACACTTATCCGCGTTCCAAATGCATACCTAGCTTTCGCAACTATGCTTGAAAAATACCAGCAAATAAAATCTCAACAACCCATTGGAATACAGGACCCCATTTACAAACATCCTTCTGCTAAAATTGGCGAAGATGTTTTTATTGGCGCATTTGTTTACATCGGAGAAAACACAGTGATTGGGAAAGGCGCAAAAATTTATCCCGGTGCTTATTTGGGAAATAATGTTGCAATAGGAGAAAATGCTACTGTTCATGCAGGAGTAAAAATTTATTTTGATTGTCAGGTAGGCGCCAACGTAACTATCCATGCAGGAACTGTAATTGGAAGCGACGGCTTTGGTTTTGCACCTTTGCCAGATGGTACTTATAGAAAAGTTCCACAAATTGGAAATGTAGTTATTGAAGATGGCGTAGAAATTGGCTCAAATGCTACCATCGACAGAGCTACTATTGGCAGTACAATTATTAGAACCGGAGCTAAACTTGACAACCTTGTTCAAGTGGCTCATAATGTAGAAATAGGCAAAGACAGTGTGGTGGCAGCGCAAACCGGAATCAGCGGAAGTACTAAGATTGGTAAGAATGTAATGATTGGCGGACAAGCTGGAATAGTGGGGCACATCCATATTGCAGATGGCAGTAAAATCAATGGGCAAAGCGGAATTACGAAATCTATAACCTCACCAAATACAGCAGTTACCGGTTCCCCTGCTACAGAATTCACTGCTTCATTAAGAAGCCAGGCCTCACTCAGAAAATTACCTGAAATGGAAAAAAGAATTAAAGCATTAGAAATAATGCTGAAAGAATTAAAAGATAAAAAATAAATAACCCCACCAATTGAATTCGACAGATCATAACACCTCTTTTATACCTGTAAAAACATTTATTTTACTATTCTTTTCTTTTTTATCAACGGCATGCTTTTCTCAAATCGACTTCCTTCACGGAACTATACAAGACGGCTTGACAAAAGAGCCGATTGGTTTCGCTTCCATTTATTTAAAAAATAATGGCAATGGAAAGATTACGGATAGCTCTGGAAACTTTAGATTCAATATAGAAAATTTCAATAACGACACTTTAATGGTGAGCTATATTGGATATGAAACATTCGCCATTCCATTAAATTTGATTGATACTAAAAATCCACTAAATATCTCTTTGGAAAGAAAGGGGAAAAGCGGAGAAGTTGTGGTGAAACTAAAGATTAATAAAGGTTTGTTTTTGTGGAAAAAAATAATGAGTAAAAAGAAGTACTTCGACAGAACAAAAAAACAAAACTACGCTTACGAGGCCTACAATAAAATAGAAATTGATCTAAAAAATTTAAACGTAAAAAAACTAAAGCGGAATTTTATTCTAAAGCCTTTTGGATTTGTTTTTGATAACGTTGATAGTTCATCAGAACCAGAACCATTTTTGCCTGCTTATCTAATAGAGAGTATAAGCGACTACAGCTATCAGAAATCACCCAAAAAAACACATGAAAATATTAAAGCTTTAAGTTTAAAAGGAATTGAGAATGAAAGTATCACAAAGTTTCTCGGCGTGATGAATCAAAACGTAAATATTTTTGACAATTACATCAGCGTTTTGGGAAAAGACTTTATCAGCCCTTTTAATGACAATGGTGATTTTTATTATACTTTTTCAGTTGCTGATACCCAAATTATTGATAATAAAAAGACCTTTCATTTTATCTTCAAACCTAAAAGGTCAGGAGAAAATGTATTTGAAGGAGAAGCCTGGGTTAGAGCTGGCACTTTTGTTGTAACCAAAATCTCCATGTTCCTTGGCAAGGACGCAAATATTAACTTTATTTCAAGAATAGGAATAGTTCAGGAGTATACTAAAATAGATGACACTACTTTCTTTTTAGGAAGAGATAAGTTTTTCGCAGATTTTAATGCGCTTGGTAAAAAATCATTAACACTGATTGGAAGAAAAACCACTTCATACAGGAATATTGTCATTAATAGCGACTCCATTTCAAAAGAACTCAATAAACAAAAAATAGAAGAAATTGTAGAGACAAATGCTAAAGCAAAACTTCAAGCTGATTCAAATTGGACTACATTAAGGCATGATTCTCTTACTAAAAATGAAAAACAAATTTATGAAACGGTAGACAAATTACTGGCAATGCCAAAGTTTCAAAAACTTCAAAAAACATTACGCTTTATTGGAACTGGATATAAAAATGTTGGACTTTTTGAAATCGGACCTTGGTTTAACTGGATTAGCAATAATTCATGGGAAGGATATCGTTTTAGATTTGACTTAGGGACCAATACCAAATTGTTTAAAAATATTTATTTGCACGGCTATTTAGCTTACGGAACCAAAGATAATTCCATTAAGGGAAAAGCAGAAGCTTACTGGATTGCAAACAGAAATCCCAATAGGTTAATCCTACACGCCTCTATTTCTGAAGATATTGATAATGGCATAAGTGAGATTGGACAAGTAAGTCAGGATAATATCTTTTCACTGGCCATAAGAAAACCCAATGTCAGCCAAAAATTTATTCGGTTAAAAGAGCGAAATTTTGATATCAATAAAGACTGGGGGAACGGATTTTCTTCAGGATTATATTTTTCAAACCGTTCATTTGAGCCCTTAAAATACCTGCCGAATAAACTCAACTATTTAGATGGGGAATCAGATCTTTTGACCTCCTTTGAAATAGCATTGAAACTCAGATTCGCTTACCTTGAACAATTCCTGAATTGGGATTATTTCCGATATTCTCTTGGATCCAAATATCCAATAACCGAAGTCACTTTTACAAAAGGAATATCAGGCATCTTAAACAGTAAAAACAACTACACTAAAATAACAGCAGCTATTAGCGACGATATTAAAATAAATCCTTTGGGGAAATTGTCCGTGAAAGTTTATGGAGGAAGTATCAATGGTGTTTTACCTTTTGCATTTTTAGAAAACCATCTGGGAAATGATATTTATTATTATAATAGCAACTCCTTAAACTTAATGAACAGATTTGAATATTTGAGCGATAAGTATGCAGGTATCAACCTTGAACATCAAATCGGTTCTGGTATTTTCAAATTAATTCCACTTACCCGAAAATTAAAATGGAGACAATTCTGGAACATTAAATCTCTTTGGGGAAGCCTAAGTGAAGAAAATAAGAAATTGAATGGCACCGACAATTACTTCAAATCATTAAATAATAATATGTATACTGAAGTAGGAACAGGAATTGACAATATTTTTAAAGTATGTAGAATTGACTTTGTTTGGAATATCACACCTAATAGTACGAATCTAGCTAGAGGTAGCAAATTTGGCATTTTCGGCAGTTTCAGAATTCAATTTTAACTAATAAGAAGTGCTATTTCGGTGATTTAAGGTTTTTTTAGGGTAACTTCGCACGAATTTATCAAATCTATATGGATAAAAATTTTAACCCAGATAAGCAGCACACTTTAGCCAGCTCTATTAGTATTTCAGGCACAGGATTGCATACTGGGATTAATGTGGATATGACAATCAAGCCGGCCAATCCTGGATATGGTTATCATTTTCAAAGAATTGATCTCGTTGGAACACTTCCTATTAAGGCTGATTGTGATCTTGTAACTGACACTTCCAGAGGTACTACTTTAGAACAAGGCGAAGTAAAAGTAAGCACAGTAGAACATATTTTGGCAGCATTGGTAGGAATGGGTGTTGACAATTGTCTTATTGAAGTAAATGGACCAGAAA
The DNA here is from genome assembly GCA_943330835.2 of Candidatus Kuenenia stuttgartensis. The sequence continues at coordinate 1,142 of CALQJH020000031.1, read as the reverse complement.
TTCCGATTATTGACGGAAGCAGTGGCCCATTTATTGAAATTATTGAAAAGGCTGGAGTCATAGAACAGGATGCCACAAAAGCCTGGTATAGTATCGATACGAACATTTCGTTCTATGACGAAAATAAACGAGTAGAGATGACTGCCCTTCCCGCTACAAATTATGAAATCACTACGCTGATAGACTTTAACAGCAGTGTTTTAGGCACACAACATGCAAGCCTGAAAAATATAAGTGAATTTAAATCGCAAATTGCTCCATGCCGGACATTTTGTTTTCTTCACGAATTAGAAATGCTGATTGATAATAATCTTATTAAAGGAGGAGATATCAACAATGCAATAGTGGTTGTTGATAAACCAGTTACAGAAGACGAAATGAGTAGATTGGCAAAAGCATTTGGCAGAACAAAAGTTGAAGTTAAAACAGAAGGCTACTTAAACAATTTAGAACTTCGCTTCCCTAACGAACCTGCACGACATAAATTACTTGATGTAATAGGAGATTTGGCCTTAATTGGCTACCCTATCAAATCTCATATTATTGCAAACAGACCCGGTCATAGTAGTAATGTTGAATTTGCAAAGAAAATAAAACAATACATCAAGAAGAATAAACACACAAAAGATATTCCGGTTTACAATCCTAGTCAGCCAGCTGTATATTCATTACAACAAATAGAAAAAACACTACCTCACCGCTACCCTTTTTTATTGGTTGATAAAATAATTGAACTCAACCAGAATTCAATTATTGGAATTAAAAATGTAACCTTCAATGAGTTTTTCTTTCAAGGCCATTTCCCTGGAAATCCAGTAATGCCGGGTGTTCTTCAAATTGAAGCCTTGGCTCAAACAGGCGGTATCTTATGTATTAATTCAATGCCAGAAGGAAATTATGATACTTACTTTTTGAAAATAGACAACTGTAAATTCAAACAAAAAGTAGTCCCAGGAGACACCATGATTTTGAAAATGGAACTGGTAGAACCCATTAGAAGAGGGATTTGTGTAATGAAAGGAAGTGTTTATGTTGGAAATAAACTTTGTACCGAAGGAGAATTTACAGCACAATTAGTAAAAAGAGATAATTAAAAACTAGTCAATAACATGATTCACCCACACACCTACATTCATCCAAAT
>CALQJH020000030.1 GCA_943330835.2 Candidatus Kuenenia stuttgartensis | reverse complement strand
GTTGGCAGCATTGGTAAAGTCCCAAGCTGATAATGTTGTAGTATCACTAACCGCCTGATAGCCAATAGCATAATCAGATAAATTAATACTTGAGTTTGTTCCATTATATAATTCGACATAATGATTTCTTGCTCTAACAGCTCCTGCTAAAAGTATAGAATCTGTATTAATTGCTGTAGAAATTTCAGAAATCAATAAATCGGAATTTGATATTGTTGTAGAGAATTGTTTTTCTGCACCATAGGCAGTACCAATTATGTTTGTAGCATACGCTCTCACATAATAAAGTGTATTTGAGGAAAGTCCTGTTATATTACTAACAAATGCGCCTATTCCAGAACCATCGGTTGTTTTTGTAGGACTTGTAATATCTGGATGAGGTGATGTACTCCAGCATACACCCCTTGCCGTTACTTGCTGTCCTCCTTCGTCTAATACAATCCCTCCACACAATGCAGTAGTATCAGTAACTTGTGTTAAAGACTCCGTAGTAACCGTGGGTACAACAGGTATAAAATCTATTTTAGATGTACAGCTAACTATTAAAAGTATTAAGCTTATTGAATAAATAATTCTTGATTTCATAATGACTATATTTTTTACATTAATATTTGGATAGCAAGATTTCCGATTGTATTGGTTGTGGTGATGATACTGGATGTTGTTTTAATCTGATTAAAATTCAATCCGATTTTTACCGCATTATTTTTTATGAATTTATTGATGCCTCCTGATAACCAGGTTTGTTTTTGAACTAATGATGATTTCGTATCAAATTCAGGAGTAACTGAACTGTATCTTCCTTCTATTGCCCATCCATTCTTAAACACATAAGAGGTTTGAAAATTTATTGCAGTTCCTAAATTATAATATTGGCTTGCTACTTCTTCTGTAAGTTTATTATAGGAAACCACATCTGCATATAATTCTTTACCTGTAACTGAACCACTGATGTATTCTCCCACAAAGGCGAAGCCTTTGTATTTGAAAATGAAATCAGCAGCTAATTTTCTGTAGTCGGCATAATCTTCTTCGCCGTCTTTATTATAGATGCCTGTAATTGTTTGATGATCTGTTCCTACAATGCTTGATGCTTTTTTATTAATGCTTGCAGCAATACCCAAACCTAATTTAGGTTTTGCTTCTCTGTAAATATCCTGTGCTATAAACGCATTGTTTTTAATAAAATCTCCCAATGGCATGATATCAAGTCTGCCACCATATTTAAATCCTAAATTAGATTGAGATGAAAAAAAGTTCTGTCCTTCACCGGTAGTTATTGATACCGAAGGATATATTCTGCATTTTTTCAAACTAAAATTTGATTCTATGAACAATCCCCCTTCTCTTGTTGAACCCACAAAATTTTGCATTAAACCTCCATATACAGTTCCGTCATTTGATTTACCGGCAATGGTTTGTCCCATAAAAGAGGAATAGCGCTCGTCTGCTAATGCCAAACGATTATTCGTGTTCGTTTGTCTTTGGCCTAAAATTATTTTCGCTGATTTTTTATAAACAGAGAATCCAACCCATCCTTCCAATATTGGAGAAACGCCAGTGAGGTCTGTAACAATACCCATCGACATTTTATCTTTAAATCCTGATGCTGTAAATGCAATCCTTACCATATTCAAAGACAACCTGTTTGTGTTCGTTTTGGAAACAGAATCAAATTGTGAAAATTGAAAACCCGATTGAACAGTGGTTAACAAATTCATTGTTGTTCCTTCGGCTTTGCCTAAATGCAGAAATGTTCCTTCCCCATTAATATAGATTAATGAAGAATCCGTTTGCATGAGTTTGCTTTTTTCAGTTTGTGCAGTTGCGTTTGTCAGAGACATCAATAAAACACAACAATAAAAAACTACTTTTCTTGTCATCATGATCATTTTAAATTTTATAATTGAACTGTTACCATTATTTGTGAATAATAATTTCCTTTTTTTGTGGCTGTCTTCAAACTTGATTTTAATTCATCAAATCCAAACTCTGTTTGTATTTTAAGATTATTCCCAGATAAATATTTCGTAAATACCAGTGTGTAACTTTTGTTATAGTCTGCAAAATTATTAGAAATGCCATTTTCATTTAAAGATGCATAACGACATGCTACAGACCAGTTTGAAGGGAAGGTATAGCCTGCCTGAATACTAAAACCGTTACCTATGTTAAGCTTAGATTTTATAGTATCTTTTATTTGTGATGAAGTCAATGAGTCGTATTTAATATATTTGTCTTGAATCAATGAAAACCTCTCTGTAACTCCATCTGGAACTTTAACAGTTGTTAAAAAATAACTTCCCATTGCATAAAATCCTTTGTATTTAAATAAGAAATCAGCGCCAGCTTTTGAATAATCTGGTAACAGTATTTTTTCTGAGCTATCTCTATACAGGTATCTTCCACCGTTAGTTCCAATAGCAGAGGATATTCCATTATTATAACTATAAATGAATCCTATTACCAACTTTGGCTTTTGTTCTCTTGCCAAATCATCCATATAACCTTCACCACCTTTTGAGAATTTATCAAACGGTAAATAATCCAAACGAATGCCATATTTAAATCCGCCGTAATTTTTTTGTAATGAAGATCTGCTGTCTCCTGTGGTAATGGAAACGTATGGCTTTAAAATATGTTTCCCTCCCAATTTATAGTTTCCTTTGTATCGCAATCCAAAATCAAAAATGGCATCAAAAGCACCAGATACGGCACTTCTGTTGATGAATCCTAAACTTTCTCCTTCTATTCGTGTTTCTCTCGAATCAATATAATCTGCTCTCAGTCCAAAATTAATGGCATGTGTAATATTGGGTTTATATTCAACAAACGCTTCTTGTAGTACCGTATTAAAAGATCTTATTCCAGTAGTTGCGCTTTGATAATTTGCAGGAAAATTCAATCTTCCATAAATGCTGAATCTTTTATCAAACAAATTTGCAGCAAAGCTTAAACGAGCTCTGTTTATGTCAAACGCAGCACCCATTTTTGTAAGATTCGAATTGGGTGTATTTAATAAAAAGGATGTTTGTAAACTTTGGGTTAGGTTAATTCTTCCAATAGAAGATTTTAGTGTTATTCCGTCTCCTAAAATATAGCTCTTTTTTAGTTTCAACACACTTACAGCCCCTGCCGGTGCAACTGATTCTTCTGAAGATGTTTCTTCATAACGTTCATCAAGCTGCGCTTTTACCCCATTAAACAACAACATAAATCCTAAAAGTAAAAGCGTTATTTTTTTCATTTGCATATTTCTATATTAAGTAAATAATAAAAATTATTCTTGTTCAAATTCAGAGCTAGATGGTGGATTAGCCAACACGACAATTTTATTGTTTTCTACCACTTCTTTATACTTGTCTGAATCAATTAAGTTTTCATTTTTTGCAATGACTACACAAGCTACGGTGTTGCCAATAACATTAGTTAAAGCTCTTCCTAAGCTCATTAAACGATCGATACCAATTAGTAATGGTAAATATTGTGCTTGTGCCGCTTCTGGAATGAATTTCATGGAATCTAAACTAGACTTTAAAATAATCAAACCGCTTCCTGTAATCCCGCCAGCTCCTTTACTCGTTAATAATAATATTCCCACCACAGTAAGTTGCTGCATAATAGTTAAATCCATTCCCATTGCCTGAGAAATAAACAACACCGACATACCAAGATAGATGGTTGTTCCGTCCAAATTAAAACTGTATCCTGTTGGTATCACTAAACCCACAACGGTAGGTGAACAACCTGCATGTTCCAGCTTGCTCATGATATTCGGCAATACCGACTCACTGCTACTTGAACCAAATACAATCAAAATTTCTTCTTTAATGTATCTTAATAATTTGAAAAGATTTAATCTGTAATAACTCATCACGAGTCCTAAAACAACAAATATGAAAAATGCAGCAGTTAAATAAAAAGTCAACATAAATTTACCCAACACATATAACATTGCAAATCCATTTTTACCGCCTACAGTAGACAACATGCCGCCAAATGCAGCAATAGGACTTAATACAGTTATCATACCAAGAATCGAAAACAATACTTTATTAATCTTTTCAAAATTATGAGTAATGGATTTTCCAGTTGGACCAAGTTTACTTAATGCTATTCCGAATAGAACAGAAAACACAAGCACTTGTAAAATATCGCCCTTAGCAAAAGAGTCCACCACATTAGAAGGGATCATGTGCAGGAAAAAATCGCCCCAGTTAATTTCTTTGGACACTTTTTGAATAGCGTTTGCTGCATCTGCTGCATCCTGTGGAACCCCCATTCCTGGCTTTACGAAATTAGCAACTACAATACCTAACAATAAAGCAATCGTTGAAATGATTTCGAAATAAATAAGTGCCTTACCGCCAATTCTACCCGCTTTTTTAAGATTTCCCGTTCCTGCAATACCTGCAGTTATGGTAAAGAAAATCAAAGGTGCGATGAGCATTTTGATCAAATTGATATAACATTCTCCAATCATTTTACCCATTCCGCTCAATGAAGGAAAAAAATATCCAACCACAATACCAAGAACAACACCTAAGATAACTTGAATATATAATTGACGTAAATATTTCATCTTAATAATTTATTGTCTGTTCATAAAAAAAGAAGCAAATGCAAATTTTGACATTCCTGCATTGCTATGACCAACATTGGGAACAAATATTTCTGTCCAATTAAATGGTGTTTTTAATTCCTCAGCTTTATTTTTTGCCAGATTATAAAAATATTTTCCGCGTTCAAATCTATTTCTTCCTTGCATATCTGCTTCTGCAGTTGCATTAAAATCTTTTGATTCCCGCTTGTTATCATCCATTCCCAACAATACAAAAAGTTTAGTAGAAAAAAAGGATGCTAAATTGGAAGTTGAAATCGGAGATTTTTTTAAACCAAAAGGGAAGTCAATATTATTATCAGTAGCCGTATACCAGCCCGAATTAGCAATGGCTGCTTTAATTACTCTATGCTGATTTACAAACATTAAAAATCGGTGAACAAACTGCGCACCACCTGAATGGCCATACAAATAATATCCTTTATTACTGGCTTTGGTCTCTTTAACTACATAATCAAATAGCGGCTCAATAATTGAAAAGCTCCATTTTTCCGGACTATTATATGCGTTGTTGTTATTATCATAGACATTTCCAAGATTGTAACTTTCTAATCCTGGAAAATCTTCTTTATCAAATTCAGGTGCAATTACTTTACAGCCAAATACAATTGCAGCATTAATGACGTCATCCATATACGCAGAAGCATCTCTATGAGCACCATGAAGCATAATAATGATGGGCATGCTATCTGAATTTACAGCGGGGCAGAAATAAAAAACCTTCATCGGATTTTTTAATTTTCCTCCATTGTCAAAATAAAATTGTTGTTTGCCTGAACTTGCACTCTTAATTTGTGCAGAACCGATATTAAAAATTAGAATCGATGACAACAGCATTGTTATTTTTTGAAATAACCCCATCATATATAACATTTTATGTTAATTAAACTATTTCAAAACTAATACTAAACACTCACCATTTATAACATGACGATTTAGATACAAAGAGGAGGCAGATTTATTTTTAAGATCATAAAAATAAATCATGCGTTATAAATAAAAAAATTAGCTGTTTTTTGTATTTAAAGAGTGATTATTTAGCAATCGTTTTATAAGTTAAATTTTATAAGTTTGTAGTAATATAAGCAATTAATCGAAAGGCTAGTTTTTAAGTATTAAGCAAAATTTCATTTAATTGAACTGTAAATAAGAATTTAGGGGGTACTAAATTTTTACTAAATGATTTATCTGGTTTCGGAAGAATAAAAAAGTTTCCGAAACGTCATAAAGCATTGATATTCTTATTTTTATGGAAAAAATAAAAAAAGGTAAAGAAGAGATCGTCTACTTGCTAAAACAAGTAGTGGAGAAGTATAAATCAGAAACTGGTATAGAAATCATTCAAAATACCAACAGAAAAAATTACGAATCTCTTGCCATAGTGTTAAGTGAGATTACCAAAGAGCTCCCTAATAGCTTTGAAGAATTAGGAACAGGCGCCTATCCAGGTGACACGAATCCGAATCCTAAAGAATATCCATATAGAAAATATGACATTACAGGCGGGCAAATCAAAGATGCATTAAATGGAATCGTTTCACATCCTCGTCCATTTCTTGTTGATGCCTGTTATATTTATTTATTTGGGATAGGACGCAAACGATTTGCTATTAATCCTACAGATATCAATTTGGTTGAGCAATCTGGTCAAGAAAAAAATGATGAAATTTTTATTATTGAAGAGGAAAATATTGAATTAAAAAAACAGCTTTCTGTAATAAATAAACAATTCACTAAAAAAGCTAGTTTATTAAAGATGGTTTTAGTTGCGTTGCTTTTACTATGGCTTGGGACTTTAGTAAATTACAAGGAAGCTAAACAAAATTGGGCGGAGGTGAAAAACGACATGAATATTCTTCCTTATCAACCCACACAAATGGAAATTGATAGTTTGGAAGGTGTTTGGTTATGTTATACAGGATCTCCGCAAGCAAGAATTTCTGATCCCAACAGGTTCCATAAAGTGGTATCAAATGTTGTAAGTATAAAATACAAAGATGGTTACTTTACATTTAACCGTTATGGCGCAAGTTTTGACCACGTTGGTTATATGCAGTTTGAATCTCCCGGCATTGTATCTATTTTTTCTAAAATAAGAAAAAAAGACAACGTTACTGAATCTCCCAGACATTCTTTATTAGACTTAAATTACAACAATGCTAATCTTACCGCAATATCAACATCCTGGAATTTTGATATTGGCAAAAAAAATAAAATAATAGGTATCAGGGAAGTATATACGAAGCTTGGAAAAGGCGGAGAAATTGAAGAAGTAATTAATGATATAGAGAATGCAAGTTGCGCATGTAAAATAATTAAATGGCATAAACCTGATAATACGCTACGTTCTTTCTATCTCAAAAATCAAATTCTTGATAGTTTAAATTCACCGGAATTAAGTTCGTTAATTGATGAGAGAAGTATTCTTTTAGGAAGACCTCAGGAAGGAATTTTATTATCAAAGGATACTACTTTCTACTGATGATTATTTTTTTGTGATTTTCCATTTGAAAGTTCAGCAGCGTTTATTGTTTCAACGTGTTTACCCATTCCAAAACGCTTATTGTTAAATACTGATTTTACAAGATTCCCTGTGGTGTTATATATCTGTAAAGATTCAATTGAAGCCGCGTTATTTGAAAAATAATGATTTTAATAAAACAAAAGATTTTCTAATGATGTTGTATTGTTGTTTGCTGTGGAGTCCATCATACCATTTAAAACTTTTCCAATACACCTAAAGAAAATAAAGCAAAATCATATTTGACTGGATCTTTGTGATCTAAGTGCTTCAATATTTCTGTGAGCTCTATGGCAGAAAGCCAGTCCGATTGATTTCTGGTAATAAGATTAAATTTTTTTGCAACGCGGAAAACATGTAAATCAAGTGGGATAATTAATTGTGAAGGTTTAATGTTTTTCCAAAGACCAAAGTCCACTCCTTTTTTATCATTGCGAACCATCCACCTCAAGTACATATTTAACTTCTTACAAGATGATTTTTTATTTGGGGACGCAATATGTTTTCTTGTCCTTTTAGGTACATCCGGTAAAGAGAAAAAATAATCATAGAAACCATTAAGTCCATTCTCTATATTTTCATCCTTCTTTTTCATCGATTGTACAAATGCCGTTTCTAATGTATCATGGCTTTTATAATGGTATTTTAAAAATTCGACAAAGTACAATAAATCTGTTGTGTTGAAGGTTCGATGTTTAAATGACAATAGTTGTTTTAAATCTTTTGAAGTATGGTGCAAGCAGTAGTCGTGAGGTGCATTGTGCATTAATTGCATCAATTCCTTCGACTTGTTGATTATGGTGGTTCGATTACCCCATGCAAAAATGGAAGCAAAAAATCCTGCAATTTCTATGTCTTGTTTTTTTGAAAAAGAATGCGGAACACAAATTGGATCTGACGCAATAAAAAAAGGCTGATTATACGCATCAACCTTTTTATCTAAAAATATTTTTAACTCTTCCTGCATTAATCAATCGCTTGTTTTAAATCCTCCACTAAATCAGCAGCATCTTCTATCCCGATACTCAATCTAATCAAGCCATCTGTCAATCCGTTTTTCATGCGCTCTTCTCTAGGAATACTCGCGTGCGTCATACTTGCTGGATGATTGATTAAGGATTCTACTCCACCAAGACTTTCTGCTAAGGAAAATATTTGTGTGCTTGATAAAACTTTGGTTGCAGCTTCTATGCTTTCATCCTTTAAAGTAAAGCTCAACATACCACCAAATCCGCGCATTTGTTTTTTAGCAATATCATAATTAGGGTGATCTAAAAATCCACACCAGAATACTTGCTGCACTTTTGGATGACTACGTAAATAATTCGCAACAATGATGCCGTTTTCACAATGTTGTTTCATTCTTACATGCAATGTTTTTATTCCACGCAGTACTAAAAAACAATCAAATGGACCTGGAACAGCACCACAACTTTTTTGTATAAAATACAACTGGTCTTTAAGTGATTGATCGTTCATTATTAAAGCGCCCTGAATGACATCACTATGACCACCTAAATATTTAGTAGAGGAATGCATCACAATATCTGCACCCAAATCTAATGGATTTTGTAAATAGGGTGAAGCAAAGGTATTGTCGACACACAGTATTGTTCCGGCTTTTTTTGAAATTTTAGACACCGCTTCTATATCAGTGATATTCATCAAAGGATTGGTGGGTGTTTCAATCCAAATTAATTTAGATTTTTCAGTTAGAACAGCCGTGATATTTTCAGGATTTGTTGTGTCCACATATTTAAACTTGATACCAAATTTTTCAAATACTTTGGTAAATAATCTATAAGTACCGCCATACATATCACTAGCAGCAATTACTTCGTCTCCTGGAGATAATAATTTGATTACAGCATCCGTAGCTGCAACACCGCTGCTGAAAGCAAGGCCAAATTTTCCATTTTCAATAATCGCCAATGCTGATTCTAATGCTGCTCTTGTGGGATTTTGCGAGCGCGCATACTCATACCCTTTATGTTGACCAGGTGCCGATTGAACATAAGTTGAGGTTTGGTATATTGGGGTCATGATTGCACCTGTAGACGGATCTGGCTCCGCTCCTGCATGTATTAATCTTGTTGCTAGTTTCATTTTATCTAAAGAATAAGTACTCATGTTTTTTTATTTGTTTCAAAGATAATGATATTAAATTTTTTGGTTCAATTACTGATTAATTTTAAGATTGAACACATCAAGCCTTTTTTATCATTCCCGCTACACACAAATACCTCCAATCAAAATTATTGGCATCATGTGCATCAAGTGGGTGGGGTTTTTTTTCTAACACTTGTGGTTTTAAAATATCACGATCAACCAAACTGCGTTTTGCTTCAAAAAGATAGTCTTTCATGATATCGCTTTCCATCCACTTTTTTTGTGGAGGCTCATATCCTATTTTATCTTTCCGCCAAACAATTTCATGAGGCAACCGATTATTCATCAATTTGCGTAATATAGATTTTGTAAAGCCGTTTTTAATTTTAAATGATGATGGAAGTGAAAAAACAAAACTTACTAAATCGGCATTTAAAAAAGGCAATCTTACCTCGCACCCATTTGCCATAGCATTTCGATCGCTGTATCGAAGTAATTCTTCCAGCCCCATTTCCATTACATCAAAATACAAAATGTCATTTAATTTGGTAACAATGGGTTTATGAATGCCCTCCCATTCTCTACCTTGCATAGTGGAAATCATGTTATTGCTTAAATCCGGATGGCTCAAAATTTGATTATACGCTCTTTTCTCTAATCCAATAGAAACGTGCGGTGGAAGATAAGTTGCTACAATATTTTTCATGCCCCACTTTACTGGAATATTATTCTTTTTAAAGTTTTTCCTTTCCTGTATAAAATCCTTAAACTGCCATTTGTTTATTTTTTCCTGCAAAAACCAATGCAGATATTTATGATACCCACCAAACACTTCATCAGCACCTTGGCCATCCAGCAAAACTTTCACATTTTGTTCGCTCGCTAGTTTGAAAACGCGGTATTGGGCGTAAACACTGGAAGAAGTAAAAGGTTCTTCTTGATGGTAGATAAGCTTATCGAAATCAGTAATCAAGTCTATTTCATTTGGGGTAACTTTAAAATTATCCAATTGAAAATGTTTAGCCATTTTATCAATATGAATTTTTTCATCTTTTTCAAAACCGGGAAATGTTGCAGAAAATGTTTCGAAGGAAACGGCACTGTTTTTTTTAATAAAATGCAAAAGAGTAGAGCTGTCTAATCCTCCACTTAAGCTGGTCCCAAATGGCACATCACATCGCAATCTTCTGCTTACAGATACTGATAATAAATAATCCAATTTTTCTATGGCTTCTGATTCAGAAATAGTTGTACAGTAATTCTTGTCGATATCCCAATATTTTTCAGTCGTCAGCTCGTTCTTATGTAAGGTTAGAAAATGAGCTGGTGGCAAAGAAAGTATTTTATTGTAAAAGGTTTGAGATTTATCAGATGGGTTTTGTACAATGCCTAAAGTGAGATAATTGAGTACCATTTTTTCTTCAACGGATTTCTCAACACCTGCGGTCCAAATAGCTTTCATCTCACTCGCAAAAATAAATCTCGTTTTGTCTTTATAATAATAAAAAGGTTTCTCACCAAAACGATCTCTTGCCGCAAAAAGACACTGATCCGCTTCATCCCAAATGGCAAATGAAAACATACCGTCAAAATAATGTACGCACCTTTCTTTGTAGTAATCGTATGCCGCTAAAATAACTTCTGTATCGGTATTACTTTTAAAATGATATCCGAATTTTTGCAAGTCTTGTTTTAACTCCAAATAATTATAAATTTCCCCATTGTGAACAATACTATACCGATCTCTATAATGCATAGGTTGAACTGCTTCAAAAGAAAGATCTAAAATAGCTAATCGGCGATGAGCCAATCCTGCAGTTTTTTTGGGATTAATCCACATGCCGCCACCATCTGGACCTCTATGCTCAAGGGTATTTGACAACCGTTTTAACAGAGGAATATTAATATCTGATTCGTAAGAAGAAATGATTCCGGCGATACCACACATCTTGTAAATATCCTATTAATGAATGCTTCCACCAAAAAAATTAAGCAAGTGGAAACGCATTTGCCACTATTTCGTTAAGGAAATGGGAAAAACCACTTTGATATTATCCCACATGATAAACATGCTGATATTATTATTGTTTTTTACAAAATAAATAGAACATGCTTCTATGCTATCCTGTAATAGTTGAACAGGAACATCTACT
>CALQJH020000029.1 GCA_943330835.2 Candidatus Kuenenia stuttgartensis | reverse complement strand
GTCCACCGGCTGCGGCTATTTCTAAAGCTCTTTTTATGTTTTGTTGTCCTTTAACATCACCAAAGTCAATATCGTATTTACTTTGCGCCTTCAAAAAAGTCTCTCCTGTTTTTACAATAGTTTCCGTTAAGGTATGTTCATTTTTAAAAAAATCAACTACATCTTTCATATGATTGACCCCAAATACTTTTAAACCGTTCACCATCGCAGCTTCTTTGGCATTTGATAATGGAACAATTAATCCTTCAAACTTTTCTTTTTTTGCCTGAAGTGCAATAGATAGAGCGCCTTTTATAGGTTTAATGGTACCATCCAGACTTAATTCACCCATAATGACAAATGCTTTCAGTCTTTCTGCATTTTCAATTTGTCCTGTTGCAGCTAAAGTGCCAATGGCAATTGATAAATCAAATGCTGTTCCCGTCTTTTTGATATCTGCAGGTGCAAGATTTACAACCAGCTTTGTTCGCGGCATATAAAAATGATTACTCTTAATGGCACTTTCAACCCGTTGTAAACTTTCTTTAATAGCATTATCAGGTAAGCCTACAATAAAATAATGTTTACCCTGGTTATTTACATCCACCTCTACAGATATTGTAATAGCATCCACTCCATAAACAGCACTACCAAATGTTTTTACTAGCATGTGCAAATATGGTCATATCCGCAAAAAAAGAGAAGTTGTATTAAACAGTTTCTAAGGGGATTAAAAGTTCAATTTTAGTAGTAAATCAACAGTTATTTCCGTGTTGTTTTTAATAAAAAAATTTAAACTCTGATTCAGCATGACATTATTTTTATTTTCTACAATAATAGAGGGATAATTTTCCATATCTTCATTTTTAATTTAAGAATCAATATAATAATGAGATATATCTGCAGACTTTCTTTATTCCTCTTGATGGTTTTCCCAATTTACAGCAAAGCGCAATCGACTTATTTTTCTCAGGGATCAAATGATTGTCATTTTATAGACAGACTTGAAATAAAACAACAAAAAAATACCCATCTTAATTTTTCTGTCGCAAAGCCCTATAATCGTAAATATGTAGTGGAAGAAGCTCGTTTTTTGGATAGTCAAAATATTGTTTCAACTAATTCCATTGATCAGTATAATTTGCAGCACTTGTATTTTAATAATAGTGAGTGGACGAATAAGGATCCCGATTATTTCAAAAGCAAAACTTCCTTACTTAAAACATTTTACCATTCGAAAGCGAATTTTTTTGAAGTGAACAGCAAAGATTTTTTTCTTGCAGTCAACCCCATCATAAATTTTCAAATGGGCAAGGAACCTGATAATGACAAACAACTTTATGTAAATGCAAGAGGTGTTTCGGTAAGAGGAATGATTGCTGGTAAAATAGGATTTTCTACAACGTTAATTGATAACCAGGAGAGAGGTCCACTTTTTTTTCAACAACAAGTCAGGAAGTTTAGAGCAGTTCCGGGAGTGGGTTTTTATAAAGATTTCAAAAATGATTTATCTGCTCAGGATTATTTTGATGCAAGAGGGTATCTAACTTTTACAGCTACAAAATATATTAATTTCCAATTGGGTTATGATAAGAATTTTATTGGAAATGGTTACAGGAGTTTATTTTTAAGCGATTGGGGGAATAGCTATCTTTTTGCAAAAATCAATACAAAGATCTGGAAGTTGAATTATCAGAATATCTTTATGGAATTGATGCCTCAATATAATAAAATAGGGGATACTTTATTAGGCAGAAAATATGCAGCCATGCACCATTTAAGTATTAATGCAACAAAGTGGCTTAACATTGGATTGTTTGAAGGGGTAATCTTTGGAAGAAAAGATCATTTCGATTTTCAATATTTAAATCCGATTATTTTTTATCGTCACATTGAGGGTAGTGTAGGTAGTCCTGATAATGCTGTTGCAGGATTTGACTTCAAAGCGAATGTGCGTCACCGTATGCAGTTTTACGGACAGATTTTGCTTGACGAGTTTATTTTATCCAGAGTTAAAAATGATCCAACAAATTGGGCTAATAAATTTGCCATACAATTAGGTGGAAAATATATCGATGCTTTTGGAATCAGAAATCTTGATTTGCAAGTTGAAATGAATCGTGTAAGACCTTACACTTATTCTCATTCAGATACGATCGCCAACTATACTCATTATAACCAGACTCTTGCTCATCCTTTGGGGGCTAATTTTCAAGAGGTCATTGGTATATTAAGGTATCAGCCCTTCAAGCGATTGAATATTTATGCGAGAACGATTTATTATTATCAGGGATTGGATTCTGCAGGTTTAAATTTTGGAAGTAATATTTTTAAATCCTATTCATCACGTCCGAAAGACAATGGATTTAGTATTGGAAGTGGAAATAAGGCTACTTGTATGAATACCATTCTCAATGTCTCTTATGAATTCAGACACAATCTTTATATTGATGCAGGAATTCAACATCGTACTTTCAAAACAGCAAGTATCGATCAAAAGTCTACCATCATCAATTTTGGAATCAGGTTGAATATTCAACCAAGAGCGTATGATTTTTAGAAGAGTGGCTATTCAATAATAAAGGATAAATTTATCGTCCTTGATTTTATTTCATCAATAATATTGGAATACTTGAGATTAGGATCTCTGCTATGTACATTCTTTAATCCCCAGCCTATTTTTATTTCGGGGGACAATACAAATACCGGGAAGTAAAAATGGAAGCCAATACCGGCTTCAATTCCGTAATCTAATTTATCAAGTTTCATTAATTTTTCTGCATTCTTCTCTCCTTTATTTGCCGCGAAATCATATTCGATTTTACCACCTGCCATCATATATACTTTCAGATTGTCGATGCGGTCGCTACTGAATTTTAATTGCAATGGAAGTGCCAAAGTAATACCCTGTATTTTCCTGGTAACCATTGTTCCTTCATTAGAAAAAGGCTCTGGATATTTTAGTGTGTATTGGAAGGCTTTTTCTGTAAAGATTAAATTTAATGGGTAAGTACATAAATCGAAATGTTCCCCTAATCTCATATTTACTAACCATGCCAGACAAATACCACTGCTTTGAATACTTTCAACATCAAGCACACTATCCCGGGCAATAAAAAGAGGGTTGTTTGAAAAATGATAATAAGCTCTGTTTACGCCAAGATTTATTCCAAAATGAAATTTCTTATCATCGTGGTCTTGCAAGTTTAATTCATCATTCCATTGCGAGAATGCAAAGAATGGCAAGACAACCATGCTGATGATAATAATTGTTATTTTATTCCGCAATAGATAGTGCATATGCCGAGGCTCAAGGTTTTACTTTGTGTATGTTGATATCCGATTTTATCGAGTACTTTAATGAAATTTTTTCCTTCAGGGAATTTTTTTATTGAAGCATCAAGATAACTGTAAGCGGTTTTATTTTTTGAAATCATTTTACCAATTAATGGGGTGATGACTTTCATATAAAAATTGTATATAAACTTAATAAAAAATTGTTTTGGTTTACTAAACTCCAGAATAACCAGTTTACCGCCGGGCTTTAATACTCTGTAAATTTCTTCCAATCCGAGTTCCAAATGTTCGAAGTTTCTGACTCCGAAGGAAACAGTTACTGCGTCAAACGAATTGTCGGGATGTTTTATTGCTTCACTATCTCCGTTTGTTAATTCAATAATATCTTCTAATGCAGCTTTTTTTATCTTTTGTCTTCCAATTTCAAGCATTCCATCACTAATATCAATTCCGATTATTTTAGTGGGCTTTAATAGTTTTTCAGCCATTATAGCGAGGTCTGCAGTTCCCGTTGCTACATCCAGCAATGATTGGGGCTTAATAGCTGCTAATTGTTTTAAAGCGATTTTCCGCCAATACACATCTATTCCTGCGCTAAGAAAATGGTTTAAAAAATCATATTTTACTGCGATACTATTGAACATATTAGCAACCTGCTCTTTTTTGCTAAGTGCAGAATGTTGATCAGGGACAATTTTATCATGTGCAAATTCGGTCATAAGTCTGCAAATATACAAGGTTTGGATGTTTATGTTTCTGTGACCGAAGTTTGATTATATATTGAGTACTTTTGTTTAACAAAAATTTTACATGCAGATTAAGAAAGCGGTTTATATCATTAGTAATCCTGATTTTGAAAAATGTCCAAATCCAGACAGGCCTGAGTTTGCTTTTATTGGAAGAAGTAATGTGGGCAAATCTTCATTGATTAATATGCTTTGTAATAATGAAAAGCTGGCTAAAACATCAGGGTCTCCTGGTAAAACACAATTAATAAACCATTTTGAAGTAATCAGTACCCTTTCTGAATCAAATGCAAAAGCTACTGCCCAACTATGGTATTTGGTTGATTTGCCTGGCTATGGCTTTGCAACAATCAGTCAACGAAGCCGAAGAAGATGGGAGCAGATGATTGAGAATTATTTAAGAAAGCGCGAAAACCTGACGATGGTTTTTGTGTTAATAGATTCAAGACATACCCCTCAGAAAATCGATTTGCAGTTTCTGGAAAACTTAAAAATCTGGCAGATTCCATTTTGTTTAATTTTTACAAAAAGTGATAAGGAGAACCAGCGCACCGTTAGTAAGAATGTAAAAGATTTTTTAGAAGCGATGAAAAAGACCTGGCAATTTTTACCACAACATTTTGTGAGTAGTGCAGTCAAAAAATCTGGCAAAGATAAAATCCTTACTTATATTGAAGAGGTGATGAACCAGTTGAAAACGTAATTTTTTATTAAGGGAAATAAAAAAAGGGCAGCTCCTAACACTGCCCTTTACTAACACATAATCAACCTTACTGTTTTACAATTCTTTCTACTTGTTTATTATTTTTTCCAAACAATTGAATCACATACATTCCTTTTGTTGGATTATACATATTAATATTGTTCATTCCTGTTGTTCCATTTCCATTTGCTATCATTCTTCCACTCATATCCATAATTCTGTATTGATAATTTTCAGTTGCATTTACGGTAATCTGATTGGTAATCAGCGTAGAAACTTTAAATGATTTGGTTGCTATTTCAGTTGCTTTCAAACTAATCACATTAGAATACACAATCTCATCAGACATCAACTCAGCTTTAATTCTGTAGTATTTAATATTATTATCCGTTGGGGTATAAGTAAAACTTTTAGAACGAATAGAAGTGTTGTTAAACGTAGTAAAAGTTACGCCATCAACAGAAAGCTCAATGCTTATTTGGTTTACTACTTGTGGATTCATCATGTCCCAGTGAAGATCATGTCCATTTAAATTTGCAGATCCCACTAATCCAAGTGACTTAATAATTATTTTATTACTTGTTCCATTAAAAGTATAAGATCCTAAACTTCCATAATTACTGGTGTTATTATTACCTGTACCATCCATTATGATGTAGTATTTTCCTTTTGTTAATACGGTATCAATATCGACACTCATGTTATCTCCTGGATCATAAGTGCGAATTAAATTTTTTGATTCATCATAAAGCATCATCTTGATATCTAAATTTGCGCCATCATTTTTTAATCCAACGGCGTAAGGATTTGCTTGGAATGATATTCTTTTTGTATGATCTAAATAAAAGGTAAAAGCATCTTTGTCATTACTTGTTGTTATTAATCCAGCTACACTAAAACTATTACTTGTGAGTGCTAGGGTAGTGGCATTTAGAGAGTCAGTATAATCATCAGAGCGATAAGTAAATCCATTTGCGGTAGTAATAATACTCAAGTTGTCTTGTAGACTACCACATCCAGAAGGAGTTGGGCCGTCATTCCATCCGGTCATATTTTTACCATAACTACTACCCATAACTGGTGCCCAGCTTGTTTCATCTGTACCACTTCCAATACCAGTATTATACGTTTCTACTAAAGCGCAATTAACATTATATTTACTTTGATGAGATAATCCTAGTGTATGACCACTTTCATGACTGCAGCATTCTGCAATATTCTTAGTGTTGTTGTCTAATCTGTCTGAAAATACAAATCCTGGTGTATCATCACCCCACTTGAAAGATCCTGTAAAAGAAACTCCGCCAACATTGGGCTTCCAGCTACTCGTAGGCGTGATAATGATTCTGATTCTTTTATTGATAGGTGTTCTTAAAAAAGTTGTGGAATCAGTTGTGATATTTATTTCAAATGGACGATAATCTTCGGCTACACGGTTAAAGATTTCTTCAATTTGAGTATCAGAGAGTAATGCTGCATCACAAAAAATCGAATTGCCACCATTCCAAAGAGTCCCAGTAACAGCTTGTCCATTAAAGTCAAGATAAATTGTAGAGGCTGCTGTTGGATAGCTGTTTAAAGCTGGCTGACTGAATGCAGTTATACTTAATAAGCTACACAGTAATGCAATAATAGATGTTGTAAAGTTTTTCATTTTAGTAGGATTAATCGTAATTAAAAATTGGATCGGTTGTTGGATTTTTATTTAGAAACTACAATCTTGTAGTATATTTTTCATTTCTATTTTTTCTATTTTGTAATTATTGGCTTCATCTTTTTCAATAGTATAACCGTCATTAGCATCAGTATTGATAATTCTTCCTACATAAGATTCGGTAAGATCTTCGTTGGTTATTTTAGAAAGTTGTAACAAAGCATTTTTCAATAATGCTGATTTGATAATTATCGTCTGTAGATTTTTATATTTATACTCGTTGGTTAAAACGATGCCGTTAAAAATAAAATCATTATTAAAAGGAATTGAAATTGATTCGCCAGATTTAGCGGCAATGGTTGTTTGTAAAATACTTTTGGAAAAATCTACTTTGCCAGAGAAGTTGGCGAAAATTTCTTTTGAATTTGCATCCGTTTTTTGTTGAGCAAATCCAATGTTTGTTGTTGTTACTAATAACAGTAATACAACTGCTTGAGTTATTGTTTTCATAGGTTGGGTTTGAATGGATATTAAATTACTATTCCAAAACTTAAAACGCTCGTTGAGTACCTTTTAGTATAAATTTTGATAAAATTTTCTTTATTTATGCCAGAAATGATGATATTCCGCAATATAATAATAGAGGATATTCGGCTATATTTTGCTATAAATCAATAAGTTATAATAAGGCGCCGTTTATGCTATTGTTGATGTGGGATTTTTTAAAAAAGTACTAGCGTTGGTATTTTAAATTTGTGGATATGCTGTAATATTTTCTTTTGTATTGGTTATTATCAAAATATATAGGAAAAAAATTGAAATTGAAATTGTGGTTCGTACCAGGTTCGTATGTGGTTCGTACCAGGTTCGTATGTGGTTCGTGCTTGGTTCGTACTTGGTTCGAACCTGGTTCGTACCAATGCATACCTCTATCAGTCAATAAATCTACTTGAAATATTATCCGTCGGTGTCATGCAACTTTCTTGTCTGCCAAACCATTTTATTCGGTTTTATGCAATCAAATTATAAATAAGATCTCTAAAAAAAGGTGGGATGATAATACATGGATAGAATAATTTTCTGCAACTTAAAATTGTGGTTCGTACGTGGTTCGTACGTGGTTCGTACATGGTTCGTACCTGTTTCGTACCAATGCATACAGTACCAATGCATACCTCTATCAGTCAATAAATCTACTTGAAATATTATCCGTCGGTGTCATGCAACTTTCTTGTCTGCCAAACCATTTTATTCGGTTTGATGCTATCAAATTATAAATAACATCTCTAAAAACAGGTGGGATGATAATACATACATAGAATAATTTACTGCAACCTTTTAATTGTTTTGCCACTTTCAATGCTGCGGTAGATTTCGTAAAAGCTATATTGTTTTGTATTAAAACGAATGAATTTATAGGATTGATATTCGAAAGGTATTGGGCGCATATTTTTTTTCCTATTTCACTTTCTAGTGACGCAAATTGGAAAACAGCTTCAGGGTCCTTTTTTATAATAAACAATATGATCCTATTACATAAAAGACAATGGCCATCAAATAATACTAGTTGCTTTTTTTTCAAATACACCATGGGTTTATCAAAATAAAAATGGCAGAGTTGAATGCTGCCATTTTTATTTTAGAGGACTATAAAAAGTTATACTAACATGGTTACAGGATTCTCTATATATTTTTTCAAGGTTTGTAAAAATGATGCAGCAACTGCGCCATCCACACTTCTATGGTCGCAACTTAATGTTACTTTCATCATATTAGCCACATCAAATCCTGTTGCTTTTTTAACGACCACTTCTTTTATTCTGCCAACAGCAAGAATACAACTGTCTGGAGGATTTATGATGGCGGTAAATTCTTCGATGTCCATCATTCCCAAGTTAGAAATGGTAAAGGTGTTTCCACTGAATTCAGCGGGTTGTATTTTTTTATCTTTTGCCTTTGCGTACAAACTTTTTGTTTCAGCTGCAATTTGCGAAAGTGATTTTTGGTCAGCAAATTTTATAACAGGAACAATAAGTCCTTCTGGCATTGCAACTGCTGAACCAATATGAATATGATGATTTCGACGGATAAAATCATTCATCCAGCTGCTGTTAACGTCTGGATGCTGGAGCAAAGCTGCAGCGCAAGCTTTTATAATCATATCATTGAAAGAAACTTTTACTGGGCTGATTTCATTGATTGAATGTCTTGCGGCTATTGCATTATCCATATTCATCTCCATCGTGAGATAGAAATGAGGCGCATTGAACATGCTTTCGCTTAGTCTGCGTGCAATTGTTTTTCGCATTTGAGTCAGCGGAATATCGGTATGGCCTTCTTCTGAATGGGATACAAAATTGAAAACGGGGATGGAATCTGTTTTAGCGCTTGATGGCGTATAGTCGTCCACATCTTTTTTGATCACTCTTCCACCATCACCACTTCCTGCTAATTTGCTGATATCTATTCCTTTATCAGCTGCAATTTTTTTAGCCAATGGAGATGCTTTAACTCTATCATCATTTGAAGTCGCTACTGCTGCTTCTGCGATAGGTTGATCGATAGCTGTAGTTGTTGTTGAAACTGGTTCTGCAACAGCTGCCGGACTTTCCACTTTTTTATCATTTAATAAATCTTGGAAATCTTCTCCTGCTTTTCCAACGATAGCTAATATTCCATTAACTTGAACGGCATTACCGGCTTCTACACCAATATGCAGTAAAACACCATCATTATAACTTTCCAACTCCATCGTGGCTTTGTCTGTTTCTACATCAGCCAATACATCTCCTGGTTTAATTTTATCCCCCACTTTTTTCATCCAAGATACAATCTTGCCTTCTGTCATGGTATCACTCAGTCTGGGCATTCTAATTACCTCTGCCATATGTTTTTCTTTTATTATTATTTTGTGAGCCCGAAATTAATGCAAAAAGATTAAAATTAACTTTTCAGCAGTTAATTTGAAATTCTTTTAATATTATAGGTCTAATTTCAAGGTTTCCTTCAAAATTTTTATTAAAGGATATTGTTCTGAAAGAATCCTGTAATGTTCTTTTGTATTTATAGCCTTTACATTTTCCTCGATACTCTCCATTTTTTTTTCTACAAGTAACAATTGGTATTTTAAGGTCCTGTCGTTGAAAAAATCCTGAACGTGCGCAACAAGAGAGGATCTTTCCCCCTCAATAAATTTTTGCTGAATATTGCTTTCTGTAATGATTTCAAAAGAATGCTCATCAATAATGTTCAACTCCGCATTTTTAAAATTTGTGGCGGCAGAATGATTATTTTGAAGTTGAAGTTTTTCAACAAAAAGCTCCCATGCTTCTGATAGTTTTTCAATATTGAGCGTTGTCGATAATACTTCTTTGTTATGCTGACTGGCAATTTGTTGTCTGATTTTACTCAAAGACCCAAGCTTTGCAGTTGCTTTTTCAGGGATTGGAATTTCCTGACTTAATATGGGCGCTGCAATTGGTTTAATTGTTTTTTTGGGTTCCTCAATAAGGAGAACCGCTGTAGTAGTCGTTTTCGAAGCTGAAGTGCTTTCGGCTTTTTTTGAATGTGGAGCGAGGGTAATGGGTATTGCTTTAAAGGAAACAGCTTTTACCGTGTCAATTATTTTTTTTTTACTTAACCCGCTTTCTGTAGAAGTAATTTCAATGGCCTGTTTTAAATAAGCCAATTTTATTAAAAGCAATTCTACATGTAACTTTTTGTTACGCGTTTGTTTGTATTGTATAAGAGAATCGTTGATGATATTTAAAGAAGCAATGAGCCAGCCTATTTCAATTTTTGCAGCATTTTCAACATATCTGGGCTTGAATTCTTCAGCTACCTCTAGTAATTTTGCAGCTTTTTCATCTTTACAAACAAGCAGATTTCTGATGAATTCTGTATATCCTTCAAGGAAAGTATCTCCTTCAAATCCCTTTTGGTTGATCTCGTCAAACAATAGCAAAGTGTCTGCTAATTGTTGATGCTGCATTTGATCTAATAGCTTAAAATAGTAATCTTCATCAAGAATATTGAGGTGCTCAAGTGTATTTTTGTAAGTGAGTTTTCCGCCTGTGAAACTTACAATTTTATCTAGGATACTAAGTGCATCTCTCAAACAGCCCTCACTTTTTTGTGCGATAAAATGAAGGGCAGTTTTTTCTGCAACAATCTTTTCTTTTTTAATAATTTCTTCTAAATGCTCAACAGTATCGTTAATGGTTATACGCTTGAAATCAAATATCTGACACCTGCTGAGAATTGTTGGAAGAATTTTATGTTTTTCTGTAGTGGCTAAAATAAAAATAGCATACGGTGGTGGTTCTTCAAGTGTTTTAAGAAAGGCATTAAAGGCATTCGTACTAAGCATGTGAACCTCATCTACAATATACACTTTGTATTGCCCTGCCTGAGGTGCAAATCTGATCTGCTCAATGAGCTTTCGCATTTCATCTACGCCATTATTACTGGCCGCATCCAGTTCATGTATGTTGAAGGAATTGCCATTGTCAAAAGAAATACAGCTGTTACATTTGTTACAGGCTTCCCCATCTTTCGTTCGGCTTTCACAATTAATTGTCTTGGCTAATATTCTGGCACAGGTTGTTTTTCCCACACCTCTAGGACCGCAAAATAAAAAAGCATGAGCTAACTGGTTATTATTGATGGCATTTTTGAGCGTAGTGGTAATATGAGCCTGCCCAATGACCGTACTAAAATTTTGTGGCCTGTATTTTCTGGCGGAAACGATAAATTTATCCATATTCTTATTAGCCATGGCTAATCTTTATTTTTCAGAGGTCAAATTTAATTCTTTAATCTTAGACTATTACACTATTGGGTGTCTTTTAAATGGCTTTGTTCTGTCAAATTGATATCGGTAAGTTGTCAATTGACGAGAATTAAATACCTCTCCAACATTTTTGGCCATATTCAACATTTTGGGATTAAAGTCGCCAATCCACTGCATTTCATAATTGGTATAGGGCAGCTCCTTTTTAAGCAGCATGGTTGATGTTTTTGCTATGATATAGGCATTTACTCCTTTGCTTTGAAATTCCGGAATGATGCCAAAAACCAAGCCTGTCAATTTTCTATTTATTTTAAATGTTTTTAGCCACAGAAAATATAATTTATTCAACAAGCCAAATTTACCGTTCAGGTATTTGAACCATTGATTCAAATCCGGCAGGTTGATAAACATCGCTATGGGATTTCCCTGATAATAAGCGAACCAGATTGCTCTTGGATCCATCACAGGTTTCATTTTTTTAAACATCATCAAAACTTGTTCCTT
>CALQJH020000028.1 GCA_943330835.2 Candidatus Kuenenia stuttgartensis | reverse complement strand
AGAATTCGCTAGAAATGATTAGTTTTGGTTCTTAAATTTTTAAAAAAAACTTCTTTATGAAGCATATTAAATTAACAGTTGCAGCTCTTTCGATAATATTATTAATTACATCTTGTAAGAAAGATCCCAATCTGGTAACTACTACAGATCCAGTTGATGCTCCGATTATTGTAGCGCCTGTGGCTCCTCCAACAGCATCAACTGACAGTTCTATAATTTTAGGAAATCCAAGTGGAGCTTCTGATGATGCTCTCGATACTAGTAATTTTCTCATGAGAGAATTATATTATGCTGTATCCTATAATCGTGATTTAGGTCGACCAAACTGGGTAAGTTGGCATGTAGTTCCATCCGATTATGGAGCTGTTTCAAGATTGGAGGATTTCAGGGAAAATCCAAATCTTCCATCTGGTTGGTATCAAGTAACGGCAACCAGCTTTGCTCCTTACACTACTTATGGATTTGATAAAGGCCATATGTGCCCTTCGGCCGATCGTACGTCTTCACCTGAAGCCAATTCCTCTACTTTTCTAATGACAAATATTATAGCACAAGCTCCAAACAATAATCAATTAACTTGGGCTCGCCTTGAAAATTATTGCAGAGACAGTTTAGTTAAGAGATATGGGAATGAATTGTATATAATTGCTGGTACATTAGATGAGGGGGGTATTGGGAAATACGGTCCTTATTCCACTTTAGACAATGGAAGAGTGTCTGTGCCTGCCTTTGTATGGAAAGTGATTGTAGTAATTCCAAGTGGGTCAGGGCCAAATGATATTTCAAATGTAAAAAATACAACCAGGGTTATAAGTGTAATGATGCCGAATGATCAAAATATTGGAACAAACTGGCGCCAGTACAGAACTTCTGTTGATGCTATCGAACAACAAACAGGTTATGATATCATATCAAAAGTTTCTCCTTCGGTACAAAATGTTATTGAAGCACGTATTGATAACTTATAACTAAAAAGTAAACGCAGCTATTTTTTCTAATCGACATTTTACAAACAACCCATTCTGCCTCCATCAACAGGAAGGTTAATCCCATTTATATAAGAAGCCGCGGGTGAACAAAGGAATGCAACTGCAGCGCCTAATTCGTTAGGTTGTCCTATTCTTCCTGCAGGAATTTCTTTAACGAGGTCATCCATAATTTCTTGTTCGGTATGTCCAGTTGAGGAAGCTTTATTCTTGATGATATAATCTGCTCTTCCAGTCTGCGTAAATCCTGGCAATACATTGTTTACGGTAATACCATAATGACCAAGTTCTGCAGCCAAGGTCTTACTCCAATTAGCCACAGCAGCTCTGATAGTATTGCTAACGCCTAATCCCTGAATAGGTTGTTTTACAGAAGTAGAAATGATATTGATAATTCTTCCGAAGTGGCTTGTCTTCATTCCTGGTACAATTGCCTGCACTAAAATATGATTACAAATTAAATGGTTATTAAATGCTTGCATAAACTCATCAATATTGGCATTCATAGCAGTTCCACCAGCTGGGCCTCCAGTATTATTTACCAATATCTGAATGGAATGGTTCCCTGATAAATAATTATCAATAGCCATCTTAACAGTTTGATGATTAGAGAAATCTGCGACTATGTAGCTGTGCTTTTGACCGGCAGAAACATCCAATAAACCTACAACTGATTTTAATTTCTCTTCATCTCTTGCCATTAGAATCACAGTCGCTCCAAGCAATGCAATTTCAATAGCCGACGCTAATCCAAGTCCTTGAGTACTTCCACAAACTAGTGCTGATTTACCTTTTAAATTTAAATCCATATGATGTTTTATTTTTTATTTTCTATGAAATTTGTTTCTATTTTCAACTGCTCTACTACATTATAAATTATCGGACAAATACTGTAATGAATCAATGTGCCAAACAAACGATCCGTAAAATGAGGTCTATTCAAATGAGGAAATTCTCTGCACTCCTTAAATCTATTTTCATAAATAGTGCATTTTTTTTCCTTCAAAAAATGACAAGGAATAGTGTTTATAATTAACTGGCCTTCCAAACTTTCTTCAATATATTTTTCTTTAAAATCAGTTTTACTCATTAATAAATGTTCCGCAACTTTTTCTGATTCTGGTTCAGTAACATTAATCATCAGTCCATTACAACAAGCGCCACAATCCGTACAATCTATTTTTTCTTCTACAATGTCATTAATCTTGAATACGAGGTTGTCAATGGAAGCAGCATCTTTCTTTTTTAAAAAAATCCGGAAAGCATTGTTCTCCTCCTGACGAGTATTTGCAAGATTTGCGATGGTTTCTCTATTCGACTCTATATAATTGGACAAATATTGTAGCTTTTAAATGAAGTGACAAAGCTAATTAAATAAGTACGATTTGAGGTTTTCAATATGTAAACAACATAAATAAAGGCCAAAAAAGCTATTAAAAACAGAAAAACAAAGTTTACACACATTATATTAATGATGTGGATAAATGTATACTACTAAAAATCAAGTCATTCTGTTATATTCGCAAGTTTAAAAAGCATATTTTTTATCCAGAACAATAAGAAAACTAAATTATCAAAATGGCTGAAAAGGAAATATTTGATTATAATGAAGACAGTATAAGAAGTCTGGATTGGAGAGAGCATATCCGGCTTCGTCCTGGGATGTATATCGGCAAGCTTGGAGATGGCAGCAGTGCCGATGATGGTGTTTATGTACTGATCAAAGAAGTTATAGATAATTGTATTGACGAGCATACCATGGGCTATGGTAAACACATTGATGTTAATATTGAAGGAAAAACAATTACCATACGAGATTTTGGACGTGGTATTCCATTAGGTAAAGTGGTTGATGTGGTAAGTAAAATAAATACAGGTGCTAAATACGATAGTAAAGCATTTCAAAAAAGCGTTGGTTTAAATGGAGTTGGTACAAAAGCTGTGAATGCACTTAGTAATTATTTTAAAGTAACTGCTTACAGAGAAGGAAAGGAAAAGACTGCAGAATTTGAAAGAGGCATTCTTAAAAAAGAACACAAAGAAATAGCTACAAAAGAAAGTAACGGCACTTTTGTGACGTTTATACCTGATGAAACGGTGTTCAAAAATTTCCACTTTGTTCAGGAATATTTGGATAACCAATTTTGGAATTATTGCTACTTGAATGCAGGATTGATTTTAAATTTAAATGGTAAAAAATACGTTAGTAAAAATGGCTTACTGGATTTACTGCAACGTAAAACAAATGAAGATGAAATCAGGTATCCTATTATTCATATAAAAGGAGAGGATATAGAAGTTGCCTTTACTCACGGAAACGGATATGGCGAAGAATATTATAGTTTTGTAAATGGTCAGTTTACAACACAAGGAGGAACACATCTTGCAGCTTTCAGAGAAGGATACGTAAAGACCATCAGAGAGTTTTTTAAGAAAGATTATGATGCTTCTGATATCAGAGGAAGTATTTGTGCAGCTGTTTCTGTAAGAGTGCAAGAGCCTGTTTTTGAAAGCCAGACTAAAACGAAATTAGGTTCTCAAACAGTTTATGAGAATGGGCCAAGTATGAAAAATTTCGTTGGCGATTTTTTAATGAAAGAATTAGATAATTATCTTCATCGAAATCCAACTATTGCAGATTCCATAAAAAAACGCATTGAACAAAATGAAAGAGAGCGTAAAGAATTAGCAGGAATAAAAAAACTGGCTAATGAAAGAGCAAAAAAAGCCAATTTACACAACAAGAAATTACGTGATTGCAAATACCATTATAATGATGAACCTACTGGGAAAGAAAAAGATATCATTATTGAAAAACAAAAAGAGTCTTCTATTTTTATTACAGAAGGAGATAGTGCAAGTGGTTCTATAACAAAAGCCAGAAGTGTAAATACGCAGGCTGTATTTAGTCTTCGTGGTAAACCATTGAATTGTTATAGTCTTACAAAAAAAATAGTATATGAAAACGAGGAATTCAATTTATTACAACATGCTTTAAATATAGAAGAAGGTTATGAAGGCTTGCGTTATAATAATATTATTATAGCTACGGATGCGGATGTGGATGGTATGCATATTAGACTATTGTTAATGACTTTCTTTTTGCAATTCTTTCCTGATCTGGTAAAAAATGGTCATGTTTATATTTTGGAAACACCTTTGTTCAGAGTAAGAAACAAACAGGAAACTATTTATTGTTATGATGAGACGGAGAAAAGAGCGGCAATGAAAAAACTGGGTGTAAAACCTGAAATAACAAGATTTAAAGGATTAGGTGAAATTAGTCCAGATGAATTTGCACGCTTTATTGGAGTAGACATGAAATTGCAACCCGTAATCATGGATCAGGGAGAACATGTACAAAATCTACTTGAATATTACATGGGTAAAAACACCCCTCAACGTCAGGATTTTATCATTGAAAACCTAAAAGTAGAATTGGAATTAATTGAAGAATAATGGATTATCGAATTGAATTGAAATTTTCTTTTCACTCAATTCTTAAAGATTATTTTAAAAAAGCTTTATAATTTTTGAACAAATGAAAAATAAAGACAAAAATAAACCACAAATACATTCTACCCTTAAAGAAGACGGCACCACTTTTATTGATAAGTTGAATGATTCCCTTCAAAAAAAAGAAACCCTTATTTTTTGTTTCATTTTGGGTTTAGCTATCTTATTCAGTTGGAAAATATTTGACCCGAGAATTTCATTATCCGGCGATGACTCCTCTTATGTAATGAGAGCGAATGAATTTTTAAAAAATCATACTTTCCCAAGTTATCAAGGCCCATTTTTTCCAATGATTCTTGCTTTGATGATTAAACTAAAAGGCGTAATAGATATACAGTTACTTAAAATGGTTTCGTTTGTATCTTTTATTGCCAGTATTCCTTTTTTCTTTTTTGCATTGAAAGGAAAGTTGAAACCAATGATACTATTGCCTTTCATTGCATTATATGCTTTCAATAGTTTAGAACTTATTTACTCCAGCTTTTTATTATCAGAATCATTTTATCTTCTGCTCGAATCAATTTGTTTTTTCATTTTGCTTAAATTTTGTTTGTCAGATAATAATAAACCATGGATTCATTTTTTAATTCCTTGTATTTTATTAGGTGTTTTTATGTACACTTTGGGCATTACTAGAAACATAGGTATTATCAGCTTCCCATTGGTTATTGTCCCCATGTTATTATTTAAACATTATAAAGCTGCTTTAATAACAGTGCTTGGGTTTTTATTAATGTTAGGTGCATTCTATGTATACAAAGCACAATTTACTGCACCGCCTCAGCTTGACAGCCAGTTAAAAGTGTTATTAAATAAGAATGCTTACTCAGATGCTGATGGTAAAGAAGATGTAGCAGGTTTTTTGGGAAGAGTAGTCGACAATTCTAATCAGTACCTTTCCAAGCATATGCTGAGTAGTATGGGATTTAGAAAAGCTCCAACAGATACTGATGTGCCATTAGGCAACTCCCCAATTGCAACAATTTTCATGTATGCGCTGATGTTATTTGGACTTTATACAGCATATAGAAAAAAGGATCTAATTATTATTATTAATTACTTGTTTGCTTTTGCATTAAGTCTTGCCACATTTGTAATACTTCAGGCTTTTTGGGATCAAGACAGATTAATCCTGATATTTTTCCCCTTCTGGGTTATAGGGTTACTTTATGCGCTCTATCAACTTTCTACTACTTTTCTAAAAGGGATCGGCAGTACGCTATACATCGTTTTGTTTTCTTTAGCCATCATCACCACTGTTGTAAAGTCTGTTGGTTTGTTTGAAGAAAAGTCAACCATAATGAGTGATTTCAATGATGGAGATAAGTACGCAGGATTTGATCCTAATTGGCAAAATTATTTAGCTATGTGTGAATGGTGCAGTAAAAACATTTCCACCAAAGAAAAGATATTGGTACGCAAGCAAGAAATGGGCTATGTAGTTAGCGATGGATATCTATTTGCTGGTGTTTATAAATCTCCCGATAAAACTCAAACGGCAGATACTATTTTAAATTCTTATAAAAGAGAACACATTCGATATATTCTACAAGACCATATTTTTGGTACCGTCACCAATTATTTAAATGTAATTAACAGCGCATATCCGGCAATGTTAAAAGAGACAAAAAGAATTGGCACAAACCCTGATACTGATGCTGTACTTTATGAATTACAATATTAAAATCTACTAATAAACAATTATGAATATTTCACCAACAACTCATCAAAAGAAAATTCACGACTATTTCGAAGGCATAGCCCGTGAATATAAAAGTTACCGAAGAAAATTCAACTACTATTACAATGACCTTGTAAAATATTGCAACTATTTTATTCATCCTGATAATAGTGTATTGGAAATCGGTTGTTCTACAGGTCAAACTATTTCTAAAATTAAAGGGAGCTATAAAGCAGGAATTGATTTCTCTGAAACGATGATTGCCGAAGCTAAAATCAATTGCCCATCAGTTGATTTTTATGTAATGAATGCAGAGGAAATTACTATTGATCAAAAATTTGATGTCATTATCATATCTAACGTTATTGGATATCTGGAAAACGTTCAGGATGTACTGCTTCAAATTAGAAAAGTTTCGCATCCACAAACAAGAATTATCATTACGCATTATAATTATTTATGGGAATCTTTGTTGCATTTCGCAGAGTTTATTGGGCTCAAGAAAAAAAGTCCACAGCAAAACTGGCTTTCCAGAAAGGACATCACCAATTTATTAATGCTTGCTAATTTTGATACTTACAGAGAAAGTAAAAGAATGTTGATTCCTGTGAATATCCCAGTACTGTCCTGGCTTTTCAATAAATACATTGCACAATTACCGCTTATCAAGCATTTGTGTTTAAGTCAATTCGTTTTTGCAAGACCAGTTCAACTCGCTCAGGAAAACAACCAGCAAACACAATATTCAACTACTATTGTAATCCCTGCTCGTAATGAAGCAGGTAATATTGAGAATGCGATTCTTCGATTACCTCCATTTGGTTCTAAACAAGAAATTATTTTTGTTGAAGGGAATAGTACCGATAATACCTGGGAAGTTATTCAACAGATAAAAGAGAAGTATAGCCATTCACATAATATTGTAATAACGCAGCAAGAGGGAAAGGGAAAAGGTGATGCCGTTAGAAAGGGTTATTCCATTGCTACTGGCGATATATTAATGATTTTAGATGCGGATCTTACAGTGCCTCCTGAAGAGTTGCCAAAGTTTTACAATGCCATTGCTACAGGTAAAGCTGAGTTTATAAATGGATCAAGATTGGTATATCCTATGGATGATAATGCCATGCAATTCTTAAATACTTTAGGTAATAAATTTTTTGGTGCGGCCTTTTCCTGGTTTATACAGCAGCCTATTAAAGATTCTCTTTGCGGAACTAAAGTCATGTTTAGAAAAGATTATGAAAAGCTCGTTCAGAACAGAAGCTTTTTTGGAGAATTTGATCCGTTTGGTGATTTTGATTTACTTTTCGGCGCATATAAATTAAATCTCAAAATCATTGATTTGCCAATCAGATACAGAGAACGTGTTTATGGCAGTACTAATATTTCAAGATTTAAACATGGTGTCATGCTTTTACGCATGTGCTGGTTTGCGTTGTGGAAAGTGAAATTTATTTAACCCTAAATAGAAAAATAGATAAATGATACATATTGTTTTTAATGACCCAGATATTGCTCCATTGAAAGCAGCAATTGCAATGGATGAAAGTTTACAAGGAGAGGTGGTTTTAATCAGAGATGATTTTGCTGTTGGTCCACTGGAAAATATTTACAGTGAAGAAGGTATTGTCGCACGTAAACACTGGTGGCAAAGTATTTTAGCTGGGGGTGATTATGAAAGTAAGTTATCAGAAATGTATGATGATACGGAGACCATCAGTCGTGTTGTAGAAGCCATGAAGGCCAATGAAACTGAAACCATCTGGATTTGGGCTGCTCAAAATAAACACGATGTATCTGGTTACTATTGGCTACTTCCTTTCATGAAAGAATTCCAAGGCCGCGTTTCGATTCTTTATCTAAATAACCTTCCTTTTATCAACGAGAAAGGAAATATTTTTTACCCTGTTTGGCTAGCTGAAATTCCAGCAAAAGAATTTTTAAAAGCAAAAAAACTTGCCAGAGATATTACACTAAGTGAATTCGAAGTGGATCCTGATGAGTGGACAAAAATTTGTACAGAAAATAAAGGCGTTAGAATTCTTGAAGGTGGTAAAAAATTGGCTCAATACGATTATGATTTTTATGACAGCGATTTGAAAAAATTCATTATGCCTGATTGGCAAAAAGCTCAAAAAATTATTCACAACTTTTTAAATAAATCTAAACAAACAACCGGTGAGGCTTACCTGCTTTGGAGATTGAAAACAATGTTGGCGATGGATCAGTTTGATGTGCAAGGGAAAGTTGGCAATATGAAAGACTTTGAATTAAAATATCATTCTACATCAGAATAATATCACACGAATTATATAAATAGAATGGCTACAAAAAAAGTTAAAGAAGAATATACTCACAGTGACAAAGGGGTGAGTGGACAATATAAAACCTGGTTTTTAGATTATGCAAGTTATGTAATACTAGAAAGAGCTGTCCCTGCCGTTGAAGATGGTTTGAAACCTGTGCAACGAAGAATCCTACATGCGATGAAGGAAATGGATGACGGACGTTACAATAAAGTAGCTAATATCATCGGTCAGAGTATGCAGTACCATCCTCATGGAGATGCCAGCATCGGTGATGCGATTGTTAATTTAGGTCAGAAAGATTTATTAATAGATACACAAGGAAACTGGGGAGATGTTCGTACTGGTGATGATGCAGCTGCTGCCAGGTATATTGAAGCACGATTGAGTAAATTTGCTTTAGAAGTTGCATTCAATGCTAAAACTACCAATTGGCAATTGAGTTATGATGGTCGTAAAAATGAACCTGTAACCCTACCCATGAAATTCCCTTTATTATTGGCTCAGGGTGCTGAAGGAATTGCGGTGGGATTAGCTACAAAAATCCTGCCTCATAATTTCTGTGAATTAATTGATGCCTCTATTAAAAATCTTCGTGGAAAAAAGTTTGAAATATTACCTGATTTCCAAACTGGAGGTACCATGGATTCCAGTAACTATATGGATGGCAAAAGAGGCGGAAAAATCAGAGTACGTGCTTCAATAGAAGAACAAGATAAAAAAACACTTGTGATTAGAAGTGTACCCTTTTCCGTTACGACGACTCAATTGATGGAGAGTATTGTAAAAGCAAATGATCAGGGCAAAATAAAAATAAAAAAAGTAACCGATCATACTGCAGCAGATGTTGAAATTATTATCGAATTAGCTCCTGGGATTTCACCAGATATTACCATAGATGCGCTTTATGCATTTACAGATTGCGAAGTCAGTATTTCTCCTAACGCATGTGTAATTGTAAATAAAAAACCACAATTCCTTACCGTTACTGATTTACTGAAGATTTCATCAGAAAATACAAAAGATCTTCTTAAAAAAGAATTGGAAATTAAGTTGTCTGAGTTACAGGAAAAATGGCATTACACTTCCTTGGAAAAAATATTCTTTGAAGAGAAGATTTATAAAGAACTGGAAAAAAAGCATGAAACCTGGGACAAAGTAATTCTTGCCATTGATAAAGCATTCGAACCTTTTAAAAAGAAATTAAAAAGAGAAATTTCTAAAGAAGATATTTTAAAACTTACCGAGAAGCCTGTTAGAAGAATTTACAAACTTGATATTGATGACCTCAATGATCAAATTAAAAATCTTGAAGCAGAAATCAAACAGGTTAAAAGTGATTTAAATAATCTTGTTGATTTTACAGTCGCGTATTATGAAAATTTATTAAAGAAATACGGAAAAGGAAGAGAACGTAAAACTGAAATAAAACTTTTTGATACGATTCAGGCTAAGTCTGTAGCTATTGCCAATACAAAGTTGTACGCCAATTTCGCAGATGGCTTTATTGGTACTTCTTTGAAAAAAGATGAGTTTATTATCGAGTGCAGTGATTTGGATGATATCATTGCCTTTACTAAAGGAGGCACAATGAAAGTAGTTCGGGTTTCCGACAAAGTGTTTATAGGAAAAGACATAATTCATGTTGCGCTCTTTCAGAAAAATGATGAACGAACAACATACAATATGATTTATATTGATGGTAAAACAGGCGTAAGTTTTGCTAAACGATTCAATGTTACAGGTGTAACCCGAGAAAAAGAATATGAATTGACTAAAGGTTCAGATAAAAGTAAAGTACATTATTTTACGGCAAATGCAAATGGCGAAGCTGAACAGGTTAAAATTACCCTTAGTCCGAATTGTAGTGCAAGAAATAAAGAATTAGATTTTTATTTTGAAGAATTGGAAATCAAAGGAAGAAGCAGCATTGGAAACCAAGTCACCAAATATCCTATCAAAACGGTTAAGTTCAAAGAAGCCGGGAAGTCTACACTTAGTGCTAAGAAATTATGGTTTGATGATAAATTTGGCAGATTAAATGCAGAGGAGAAAGGGGAATACCTGGGAATGTTTGATGCAGAAGATCGTTTATTAGTCATCTATAATGACGGCAATTACGAAATAACTGACCAGGAGCTTAATCAAAGATTTGATCCTGAAAAAATATTACTTATCGAAAAATATAATCCCGAAAAAATTATAACAGCTGTTTATCTGGATAATGACAAACTACAATATAATATCAAAAGATTTAAAATAGAAACGACTACACTTAATACCAAATTCTTTTTTATCAAAGAAGGCAAAGGGAATGTGTTGGAAGCTGTAACTACTTCAAATGAGCCTGTATTAAGAGTGAAAAGTGGACGTGGCCAGCAAATTAATAATGCGAAATTCAAAGTTGCAAAATTGGTAGAGATCATGGGTTGGAAAGCTATTGGATCCAAATTAGTGGATTTTTCCAAGACAGTAGAAATGGAGTGGGAGAGTACGGATAAGGAGAATAACCAAGGGGAACTTTTTTAAAGAGTTGACGATGTGGATATTTGATGATGAACTCAATTATCAAATATCCACATCAAAAAAATCACCCTTCCATTTCCATCATTTTTTCAAATGCTTTTTCATATTCTTTATTAGCTGCTTCTAATTCCTGAACAGCTTTTTTATAGGACGTTTCGGCTTGTAGAAACTTGTCTTTATCTCCGTAAATAGTTGGATCCGCTAATTTATTTTCCAGTTCTGATTTATTGGCATTGAGTTTTACCAAACTATCTTCTAATTGTTTGAAAAGTGATTTTACTTTTTGAAGTTCTTTTTTAGCATCATTGGATAAATTACTTTGAGGTGCTTTTTCGATTTTCGGTTCTGCTTTTACGACATTTGGAACAGGTGTTTCATTTTTTTTTGCAGCAGCATCTGCTTTTAGTTTACGCTCTTTCCAGTCTTCCCATTCAGCATAAGAACCTTTAAATTCTCGTATCTTTTGATCATCAATTTCCCATATTTTATTGGCGATGCGTGAAATAAAATAACGATCATGACTTACTAAAATTAAACTTCCTTCATACTTATTCAAGGACTCTACCAATAAATCCACCGAATGGATATCAAGGTGATTCGTAGGCTCATCCAGCATTAAGAAATTAGCTTTGCTGGCAATTGTTTTAGCTAATGCCACTCTCGCTTTTTCTCCTCCGCTTAATACTT